>SKLG01000554.1 GCA_007123335.1 Anaerolineae bacterium
AGCCGCGAACATCTGCTCTATGGTGCCGGCCAGGCGGAGGAGATGCGGGAGTGGGTGATCATCAGCATCGAGAAGAACAGAGCCGGGATCAAAGAGGTCGATATGGAGTGTCGACTCGACGCTGCACATTTTCGACTGGATACCCATGGTCGCGTCGTGCGTGAGCGCCTGGTGGACGAACGAGCTGTCTTGGCCTAAGAGGTGCATGTCATGCCAGAACCCGATACCGCAAAGGAGTGGGGCGCTGCGAGCAGACTAGAGTTAGCTCTGCGTAGCACCCTGCCCGACGAGTATGCGATAGTAAGTGAGGCCATCGTGGGAGGGCTGACGCTTGATGGCCTAGTCGTGGGCCGCCAGGGGCTGTTCGTACTGGATGCCTGCGATTGGAAAGGCATGATCGTCCCCACGTCATCAGGCCTTTGGCAAGAGCAATCGTCCTGGGGACAGCTACTGACCCATCCAAACCCGGCGATCAAGGCCCAAGCGGCGACCAAAGCTCTTGAGGCGTTTCTGAAAGACGAATTCGCCGATCTGCATCCGCAGATTCATCACCTCGTCGTGCTCACCGATCCGAATGCGAGCATCGTCCAGGGCATGTCATCGGATCCGCTCTGTATCAGATTGGACGACCTGGCGACCCATATCACCGCTCAGGCGTTGCCAGAGCAAGGATCGCTGGATCACGACACCGTCAAAGCGCTGGCCATGGGATTGGAGCAGCGGCAGCTCACACGGCGGCAGCGTGCCGGCGCGCCCTTTATCTTCCGCTCAAGTGGCATCACCGGCATTGGCAAAAAAGCCTGGACGGTTCAGCATGTCATCCGTCACATGGATAGATATCCAGACGATGGCATATACCACCTCCAAAACGGCTCTGTGGAGCGTTGGTTTGCCGAGCAGGGGGCGCTTCATCTGGCGGCCCTGGCCCGCGAGACGGCAAGCCGGGGCGGCCACGATCCTCGCGTCACGCTAGAGACCTTTTTGTGGCGCACAGGGATGGTATCTCGCCCACGCCTAGCCATCCGCCCGCGGCGCTTGAACGTGGGTTATGTGCTGCAGGGCGATGAGGTGGCGCGTCGCCTGCGACTGCGCAAGGGCTGGGGGCGAGGCTATCTCTTTGGCACGCTCGCGTCGAAGGATAGCTGGATTCACGTACAGCCGGATACCTTTGCCGGTGAGCTCGAAAGCGTTGTGCACATCGATACCGAGCCTCTGTCCATCACCGAGCGGCCCATTCAGGGGCGGATCTCGGTCAAGTCCGGCGCATCAGAGGTGCCCAGGGACATTGTCGTGAGCGTACACGTCAAGCCCATGCCCTCTTGGCTGAACCGCTTTGTCGCGCACCCACTGGTGGGAGCCGTCATGGCGACCATACTCGGAGCAGCCGTGGGCTCGACGCTGGGAGCAAGCCTGATATCGCCGGGTTGGTTATCCAGGATCATGCAGCGCCCCATGTCCTCAGGCGTCGCTTGGGGTCTACTCGTGGCCTTGTGCTGGGCGCCCCTTGGCGCTGTGCGCGGCTTTTATCAGCGCCCGGCGTGGCCAACGATCTATGCGTTACGTCGCTGGCTCTTGAGCGCGTTTCGGTGGGCGTGCCTGCTTGCCCTCCTCGTAGCAGGGCTCTTTTCTTTCGCGCTGTGGCTATATCCCCAGCTTGGCCATCCTCTGGCACCCATGGGGATGACGCTGGCAGCGCTGACGTTGGCGACCGCCGCTTTGGCGTTGAGTACAGTACGCGAGGTCCGGACGGCTCGCCGGGAAGGCGTGGCTGAACCTGCGCAGAAACCCTGGATACAGAGACACTATCGACTTGTCCTGCCGATGGTATTGATCTTCTCGCTGCTGGCTATTGGCCGCCTGGTGCTGCCGATCATGCCACAGCTCCGTGTGGGCAGCATCGAGTCTGGGACGATCTGGAGTCAGGCGTCTCACCGTTGGGAACAATGGGAGGGTGACGCCAACGCTTGGCTAGATAAGTTGTACATCCGCCGCCACGATCGGCGTGCGCCGACGAGCTCCCCTGCTATACCGACGCCGGAGCAGGGCTCGATCCAGCAGGCAAATGACCAATAAGGGACGGAGGCATTGCATGGTGGGCAAACTCGTACAGATTCGTCGCGAAGAACGCGGGGCGAGCCTCGTTGAGCTGGCTCTCGTGTTATTTCTACTCGTCCTGCTGGTGGTGGGCATCGCCGACGTCGGGCGCGCGTTCAACAGCTATATGGTCATCGTGAACGCCTCGCGCGAGGGGGCCCGCTATGCTTCCCGCTTCCCACACGATAACGGGGGCATCACGGGGGCCGTTAGAGCCGAGGCCGCCAACAGCAGCGTGCCACCTGGTGACATCGGCATCGTCGTAGACAATCTGGGCGGCAAGTCGGGACAAGAGATATCGGTGACTGCGACGTACGATTTTCCAACGCTGTTCGGCAGCATCTTGGGTACGACGACCATTCCCATGAACAATACGACCAGGATGGTCATTTTTGGGGTAGAGCCGGATTGATACATATTGGGGCTTGAATCTAGATTCTTGGATGAAAGGAGGCCCCTCGATGCAAAGGCATTTGGGGCAGGAAAAGGGTCACGCCTTGGTATTGGTCGCTTTGCTGTTAACCTTTGTGCTATTGCCCATGGTGGCGTTGGCCGTGGATGGAGGGCATCTCTACGCCGAACGACGGCGGATGCAGAACGCGGCAGATGCGGGAGCGTTGGCCGGGGCGCACGTGCTCTGCTTTGGTTCAGGAGATAGTGGAGCGGCAACCTCAGCGGCAGTCAACTATGCCGTCAATCGCAATGGCGCCCAAGTGGCAGATGTGCAAGTCGAAAATAGCGCGACCAGCAGGACCGTTCGCGTCACCGCCAGCATCGAAGCAAACACCTATTTCGCCGGGATATTTGGCATGACGACGGTTCCGGTCGCGGCACGCAGCGCGGCTGCCTGCGGAGTTACCCCGCAGGTATGCGGAGTCATGCCTCTGGCCTTTCATTGGGATGCCTGGAAAAAGATAGATTGTGGCCAAACGTTCTACGTGTGGGATGACTCTGTGGGTGCAGATCTATGCGAGAAATGTGAATGCGACGACATCCTCTCTAGCGCGGCAACGGTTGGCCCTGCGCATCGAGGATGGCTCATGCTCCCTGCCCCCCCGCCTCCTTATACCGATCCGTATAAATGTGGCGGCAACTGTGGGGCATCTCTAAAATGCTGGGTAGAGCACGGTTATACGGGTCCTCTTAGCGTAGGCGATTGTGTTCCTGGGGAGCCCGGTGTCGTTGAGGCTGCCCGCAAGGCCGCAGAAACCCGCATAGGCGACAGGATGTACATCGTCATCTGGGAAGGTACGTGTGCCGAGTCTAATGTTGGTACCTGTCCGGGAACTCCATACCGTATCAAGGAGCTTGGCTTTGTTGAGATTGATGATGTCCTTACGATCACTTTGGAACCAAGAGAAGGTTATGAGAAAGATGAGGATAAGTGTCCGAAAAACGCCAAGGTTATACGAGCGACCAAGATTTGCACCGAAGCGCCTGCGTCGGAGTGCGGGTATACGCCCGGTGACGTCGGACAGATCAACGCCGTCAGTTTGATTCCGTTTGATTGATCCAAAAGATGAGCAGATCCGTTTGCGACAGGCTATATCGATCGTCAACGACGGGTGACGCGCGTCGATCTTGCCAAGGGTTCACGCGATGCCATGGGGCGTCGAACCCTTGTTCTGTCCTAATGGCCAAGAGCACCAAACGCGCAGTACATCTATCGGAGGATCTCAGAGCGCATTTGAATATTAGGCGGCGGTCCGATGGAGCATCGTCTGAATCGAGGCAATGTGGATGACGCCTTCACTGCTCTTGGTGCAATGCGCATAATCCTTGCTCAGACGGCGATAGCGTCCTAACCAGGCATTGACAATCCGTACGGACGATGTAGAAGAGGGCATTCACCGCCACGCAGGGATTTTTCAAATGCGCTCTTGGAAGATAAGTGGCTCCGCAAAGAAGGCGTCATCTCTTCCGTGGCCACAGGACCATCCCCAGCAGCATAATCCCCAGCCATAATACTGCCAGAGATACGACCATGTCCTGTAATGCTATCAACAAACCGTCAATCATATTGCCTCCTGGTAGTATGTGTCACCTATTGTGCGCATTCTCGCTTGAGCTCGATGGCCAAACCCACTTGCTGGCCCATTCTATAGGACAAGGGTAACAATTGGGTTACATTCAAGTTATATTTGCGTGAACAAACGTGAAATGCTTCCGTTGAGCTATAGGGCGAAACAAGAATATTTCCTATGTCCAGAGGAGATCATACCACTCATGGATCGCATCGACATCCACGTCGAGGCGCGCCAGTTCTGCGCGTTGGACGCAGCGGGAAGGTCACTGATCAAGGTGGCGATGACGCAGATGGGGCTCAGCACGCGGGCCTATCACCGCGTGCATAAGCTGGCGCGGACCATCGCCGACCTGGCGGGGGAGGAGGGGATTCAGGCGGCGCATCTGGCGGAAGCGTTGCAGTATCGGCGCAGACAGGGTGAGTAAAGATAACGAAAGCCACAGCAACTAAAGATCCGAATGAGCAACCTCGGCGCGCATCGAC
>SKLG01000272.1 GCA_007123335.1 Anaerolineae bacterium
CCGCGGTGGAGGACCTGGCGGCGCGCTATGGCCTCGAGACCTGGTGCGCCGACCTGCCGCTGCCCATCGGCTTTACGAACACCCGGCGCTGGATCGAGGAGCTGGGCCGCCATCTGGGGGCAGAGGAGCGCGCCGGCGAGATCATCGCCGCCGGCGAGGCTTTCGTCGTCGAGACCTGCCGGCGCAAGGGGCTGGAGCAGTCGGGGCTGCACCGCGCCACGGCTGCCGTGGTGGCCGACGCCACCATCGGCATCCCGCTGCTGCGCTTCTTGAGCGAGGACCTGGAGATTATCCCCGAGCTGGTCTGCCTGCGCTCGGCGCTGCCGGGGGCGCGGGCGCTCTTGCAGCGCGAACTGGCGGAGCAGGCGCTGACCCCCGACGTCGTCCTCGACGCCGATGTCTATGCCGCCAGATCGGCGCTGGCCAGGGCGCGCCCGGAGATGGTCTTTGGCAGCAACATCGAGCGCCACGCCGTGGAGGCGCTGGGCGTCCCCTTTGCCATCCGGCTGCTCAACCCCCTCTCCCGCGCCCGCATGACCGACCGCGCCTATTTCGGCTATCGCGGCATGCTCAACCTCATCGAAGAGCTGCAGAACGACCGACTGGACCGCTACCGCTCTCGACATCGACGGTATCAGGCGAGGTGGTGACCATGCGACAAATCGCGATCTATGGCAAAGGCGGCATCGGCAAGAGCACGGTGTCGTCCAACCTTTCCACGGCTTTTCACGAGCTGGGCCTACAGGTGATGCAGGTGGGCTGCGACCCCAAACGCGACTCGACGCGCACCCTCACCGGCGGGCGGATGATCCCCACGGTGCTGGATGTGCTCAGGGACGCGCTGCGCGCCGGCCGCGACCAGAACGCCATCGCGCTAGAGGATATCGTCTTTGAGGGCGGCGGCGTGCGCTGCGTCGAGTCGGGCGGGCCGGAGCCGGGCATCGGCTGCGCCGGTCGCGGGGTGCTCACCGCGCTGCAGATCCTCAAGGACCTGGACGCCATCGGCGTCTATGGCCTGGACGTGGTCCTCTATGACATCCTCGGCGACGTGGTCTGCGGCGGGTTCGCCCAGCCCATCCGCCAGGGCTTTGCCGAAGAGATCTATATCCTCTGCTCGGGTAACTTTATGAGCCTCTATGCGGCCAACAACATCGCCAAGGGGGTGCAGCGGCTGGCCCGCCGGGGCCGCACCGGCCTGGCGGGGGTGATCGGCAACAGCGGCGGCGACGAGGCGTTCGAGCGCGCCATGCTGGGCGCGTTCGCCGCGACCCTGGGCACGCAGCTCATCGGCGTGCTGCCGCGCAGCCCGGTCATTGGCGCCTGCGAGGTGGAGGGGCGCACGGTCATCGCCCACGCGCCCGAGTCGGCGGAGGCGGACATCTTTCGCGATCTGGCCCGGCGCATGCTGGACAATACGTCGCGGGTCATCCCCACGCCCATCGAGGAGGTGGCCGAGCTGGAGGCGCTCTACCGCCGACATCTCGACGCCGAGGGCCTGAGCGCGGCGCAAGGAAGCGCGACATGAGCACAAACAGGTCCGGCGAGAACCCCATCCTGGCGCGGCATCCCTGCTTTAACGAGCTGGCCCACGCCATGGTGGGCCGGGTGCACCTGCCGGTGGCGCCGCGCTGCAACATCCAGTGCGCCTTTTGCGAGCGGCGGGTGTGCGCCAACCTGACCATGCAGCATCCCGGCTGGGCGCGGGAGGTGCTCTCCGTCGATGAGGCGCTGGCCCGCGTCGAGGGCCTGGTGGCCGAGCGGCCGGGTGAGCCCTTTGTCGTCGGCGTGGCCGGGCCGGGGGAGCCGCTGGCCAACGAGGCCACGCTGGAGGCCCTCGCCGCCGTGCACGACGCTTTCCCCCACCTGATGACCTGCCTGAGCAGCAACGGCCTGCTGCTGGAGGATCGGCTGACGCAGCTCGTCGAGGCCGGCGTGGTCGCCGTGACCGTCACCATGAACGCCGCCGACCCCTCGGTGGCCGAGCGGGTCTACCTCTGGGCGCGGTATCGGGGCCGCACCTATCGCGGCGCCGAGGCCGCCGCGCTGATCGTCGAGCGCCAGTTCGCCGGGGTGCGCGCCGCGCTGGCCGCCGGGCTGGCGGTCAAGGTGAACACCGTGGCCATCCCGGGGATCAACCTGGGCGACGACGGCCCCGGCCACGTCGTCGAGCTGGCCGCCCGGCTGCGCGACCTGGGCGCGCCGCTGATGAACCTCATGCCGCTCATCCCCGCCGGCCGCCTGGGCGACCATCGCCCGCCCACCTGCGACGAGTTGCGGGCCGCCCGCGCCGCCTGCGAGGCGCTGCTGCCCCAGTTCCGGCTGTGCGAGCACTGCCGGGCGGATATCGTGCATTTCCCGGTTTGATCGCCGAGACCTACCGTGGCCACCGTCCAGCGAAGAAGGATTAGGCGGGCTTTTCCCAAGCGGCGGCCATCAAGTCAAACGCTTGCTGCCAGCCCGCTTCACTGGCAGAGATGCTGCCCGGTAAAAGCTCGCGCAGTTCGTTCGCAATGTCCTCACCCGTCTGCACGAACGTGACGACGCAACCCGCTCCTTCGGGAGTTATCTCAATGGAGATGATGTCGATGTTCGGTGAGAACTGGGGCATGGCGTAGGTGTACTTTAACCGATGCGGCCGCTCGATCTCCAGATACTCGCCCGTTGCCGTATAGGTTGTCTCCTCTTCTCTACGAATGATGGTCCAGCGTCCGCCGACTCGTAGATCGATATCGAATGTCGTATTCTCTCCCCACCAGACTTGCATCAACTCTGGATCCGTGAAGGTATCGTATACGACTTGCGGTGAGACGTCGAACCGGCGGACGATTCGCAGATGAGGGGTCTCGTTGGTTTCAGTCATAGGAGTGCCTTTCTTGATGTGCGCGCTTTTGCGCCTAACGGCCAAGCTCAGCCGCCGCGAGCGCACGGCGAAGCGGTCGAATGGAAACCGTGATTAGGCCGCCCTATGTGCTCACCAATCAAGCTCAGGCGGCGCCGCTGGCATCACCTCCACGTACTTGATAGCGCAGCTCCACAAAACCCGTGCCGAGCTGCTGAACCGAAACCAGACGAAGAGGCGGGTTCGTGACGCGTCGCGGGAACAAGGGCTTGCCCTTCCCCAGGGTGACAGAACCGACCTGGACGATGATCTCGTCCAGCAGGCCGGCGTCAAAGAACTGGCCGGCAAGGTCTCCGCCGCCCACGATCCAGATGTTCTTTGCGCCCGCCACCGCGCGCATTTCCGCGTGCACGGGCCGCACATCCCCTTGGACAAAGCGCGTGTTCGCGCCCTCTATTGAGGGGAGCGCCCGCCTTGAAAAGATCCAGGCCGGCTGGGTGTAGGTCCACAGTGACCCTGTTTCCGCTGCCCTCTCGTCGGCGTGGCGCAATATCCACTCATAGGTCGCCGAGCCCATGGCCAATGCACCCACCCCGGCGATGAATGCGGGATAGCTCGTATCGTTCACGTCCCCCAGCGGAAACAGCCAATCCAGCGAGTCATCTTCGGTGGCGATGAATCCGTCGAGACTCGTCGCCGTGTAGTATATCGTTTTCAAGGCGGGTTCTCCTGCAGGGTGGTCTGTGCCGCCTCAGCTCACCGCTTTCCTCACGAGCGCGGCGATTTGTGCCTCTACGTCGGGGGTCAACGCTTTCAGCGCAAAGGCGGTCGGCCACATTGCGCCTTCGTCGAGGTTTGCCGTGTCGTTAAAGCCAAGCGTCGCGTACCTCGTGTCGAACCTTTGCGCGCCCTGGAAGAAGCAGACGACCTTGCCGTCCGGGTTGGCATACGCCGGCATCCCGTACCAGGTTTTCGGCCAGAGGTCCGGCGCGTTGGCGGTGATGATCGCATGGAGCCGCTCGGCCATGGCGCGATCCGGCTCTGGCATCTCCGCGATCTTGCCCATCACGTCGCTTTCTCCGTCCGCCTTTTTCTTGTTCGCGCGCGCTTCGGCCTCGAGTTCTCGGGCGCGCTCCTTCATCGCGGCGCGTTCCTCGTCCGAGAATCCCTCGGATGTTTGGGTGTCCTTTTGGGGGCTCATGTGAAACTCCTCTTACCGACTTTTTCTCGTCACCGTTCGAGTGCCGGCTTTTTGCCTACGAGCGTAGCGAGTCAGATGCAAGGCTTGGTTCGCCGTGGCGGATGGCTCTTAGGGAAGCTCGAACGGGTGGCTGGGGGAATAGATGCTGTCAAAGAAGCCGAGAAAGGGGATGTCATCCTCAATGCACTTTTGCGTGTACGCCAGCGCACCGTCGTACTCCTCATCATACCCGTTCATAGCCATGTCACGCAACTCGCTCAGTAGCGCCTCCATTTCCACCAGCTTGAGGAATGTCGGCAGCCGCTTCAGCCATCTTTCCGACAGCGCATGTTCGCGGGTGTAGCCGCTGAGCAAGGTGCTGAAATACCGGTCCATAAAGTCGCGACGTTTGCCGGGGTCTGCTTCGGCCATGGTCCAACCCACGCCACTGCGCCAGGCATCCGCCAGATCGAACATGAACCAGCAGTAGGCCGAGTCATCAAAGTCAAAGACGGTGATATCGCCGGTGGCATAGTCCACGCAAAAATTCCCGTCGCTGAAATCGGCATGGATCAACCC
>SKLG01000021.1 GCA_007123335.1 Anaerolineae bacterium
CCGACGACCTCCACGCCTGGAGCCGCGACACCATCCTGCTGGAGCTGCCCTCGCTGCTGCTGCCGCGCACCACCTATGACGCGCACATCCGCCCGCACCTGTTCGGCGTCAACCCACCCCCATCCAAAGGGGCGGAGGCATATATGGGGGAAACGCCGCCCGTCCAAGATCCACGGTCTGCGTTTCGCGTGGGCAGCGTGGGCCCTGGGGAGACCATCGCCTTGCCGCCCGTCCCCATCCAGGCGACAGAGCGGGTGCGCTTTATGGCGCGCTGGCGGGGGCCGGCGCTGGAGATGCGCCTGCGCGACCCCGGCGGACGCGAGTTCACCCCCGACGCGCTGCCCGGCGGCGAGGCCGAGTTCTTTGGCCTGGATTTCGCCGATTTTGCCTCTTTTGTGCTCACCGACACCGTGGCGGGGCCCTGGACGATAGAGTTGACAGCTGCGGACGACGCCATCGAGCCGACGCGCTTTATCGCCTATGCCAGCGAACGTTCGCCCATCGACGTGCAGATCGAGAGCGATCGCGCCTGGTATCGTCCGGGAGAGGCGATGACCATCACCGCCACGGTGGGCATTGGCACCGAGCCGGTCTCGGTGTCGTCGATGCAGGTCAGTCTGTATGGCATGGATGGCCAGATCACCCGCCTTGGCATGCTCCCTGTGGATGAGCCTGACGCCGAAACCCCTCTGGTGTGGCGGGGCCAACTGCCCGCCCCAACCCAGGGGGGGCATTATGCCCTGTTGGCGCGGACCGGCGGCGCCGCCTCGGGGGGTCGCTGGGAGCGGGGCGCCGAGGGTTTGGTGGGCGTCATGGGCGGCGGGGCGCAGCTCGACGGGTCGTATCGGCTGCAGGGAGATGGTGAAGAAGCGGCGATCCACGTGGGGGTGCGCGTCGCTCAGGCCGGCGACTATTTGCTCAGCCTGACGCTGCGGCCCGTCGATAACGGCGGTGTGGCCCGCGTCCTGCCGGCCCATCCGCTGCGTCTGAGCGCCGGCAGCCACAGCGTGGCCGTGCCGGCTGCGGGGCTCGACCTCGCGTCGTCGACCTGGAGGGTTGAGCAGGCGCTGCTGCTGGACATTCAAGAGGCCGGGATGTTGGTTGATCGCCAGGGCAACGCCTTCCTCGACGCACCAACCGAAGCAGTACAAGAACAAGTGGGTGACGATGAACAGACATAGATGGGTGATAGTCACGGTCCTGGTGCTCGTCGCACTGCTTGCCGCGCTGGTCTGGGTGCTCCGCGAGCCGCCGCCTCCCGAGAACACCGCCATGGTGCGGCGCGGCAGCCTCTCGGCCACGGTGGACGCGCTGGGGCGCGTCGAGCCGGTGCGCCGTATACGGCTCTCCACCCAGGCCAGCGGCCGGGTGCAGGCGATCCATGCTCAAGAGGGCGACGTGGTGGCTGAGGATGCCTTGCTCCTGCAACTGGACATCCCGGAGCATGAGCAGGCGGTGGAGCAGGCGCGGCGCAGCATCGAGATTCGCCAGCAGCAGCTCGAGCGGGCGCTGGCTGCGCCAGGCGCCGCCGAGATTCGCCTGGCCAGCGCCCGCCTGCGCCGCGCCACCGTCGCCCGTGCCCGCGCCCAGGACGAGTATGACGAGATCGCCGACGAGCCCGACGCCGAGAGCAGCGACGAGGCGCTGAGACTGGCCGTGGCTCGGCTCGAGTACGAGATCGCCGAGGCCGAGTTCGACCGCCTCATGGAGGGCACGTCGGACATCGAGATCGCCAGGCTGCGGCTCGACCTGTTGCAGGCCGAACACAGTCTGCGTCAGGCGGAGCGGCGCGTGGAACAGGGGCGTATCCGCGCCCCCTTTGGCGGGACGGTGCTGCGCGTGACGCCTCGGGTGGGCGAGAATGTCAGTGGCTTTGGTCCGCTGATCGAGCTGGCCGATCTGGAGAACTGGCGCATCGCGGCGCAGATCGACGAGCTCGACATCGCCGCCATCGAGCCGGGGCAGGAGGTGGAGGTACGCCTCGACGCCTTTCCTGGGGAGTTGCTGATAGGCGAGGTGGAAAAGGTGCTGCCGGGCCTCGTGGACACGCGTGGGGCGACGCTGTACGAGGCCCATGTGCATTTTGACGCCGACCAGCTGGCCCTCAGGCCGGGGATGGGCGCCACGCTGCGCATCAAGACGGCCACCGTGGAGGACGCGCTGCTGGTGCCGAGGCGTGCCGTTCAGCAGGTGGGGAGGCAGCAGGTGGTTACAGTGGTAGAGGGGCGCCGACAGCGGCGAGTCGTGGTCACCACGGGCCTCGCCGACGCGGCCGAGATCGAGATCGTGTCCGGGCTTGATGAAGGGCAGATCGTGCTGCTGAACTAGAACCCTTTGTCTTTTTCGTCGTCGTACTCGTCGCCATCGTCGCGCTCCAGCTCGTCGGCGGCGGCGGACAGGAGTTGGGTGACTTTGAGCTCTGCTCTGTTCAGATGCCGATCACATTCTTCCGCAAGCCGCATACCCTCTTCATAGAGGTTAATCGATTGTTCCAGGGTCAGATCACCTTGCTCCAACCGCTGGATGATCTGTTCCAAACGCGCATAGGTGTCCTCAAAGCTCAATGACTCTAGCTTTTCACGTTCCATGACCTTATAACCTCCCCGCCAGTTCCTTGCAGGTATCGCCTCATGGCGATCTCGCTAGCTCTCACGACCCTGCTCATGCTCAGGCTGGGCGTCAGCCACATCCAGAGGCGGTTCAGCCCCGGATGGGCGCCATCGATGAGGGGTGCTATTCAAAATATGTGCGCCGGCTTGTCCATCAGCCAAAAGCAGATTGACCTGACGGCCGGCTGTCAGTTGGTGCACAGAGCGTATTCGTTCTCCGCTGGTGCGATTCTGCACCACGGCATATCCACGCAACAATACCGTGCGCGGATCCATGGCGCTCAGCTTGTGGCACTGGCCATCGAGGCGGGTTCGCTGTAAGCGCATCTGCCCCTGAATGGCCAACCACCCGCGCCGTAATAAATCGTCCACCCGTTGCCGAAACTCGTTCAGGACGCGCAACGGCGCTTCGCGGTGCAGCCGCGCATGTAGCGCGTCGGTTCGTTGGCGACGGTCGCCGACACATGCTGTGATCAGGTTTGTAAGCCGATCGATCCGGCTGAATACCTCGTCCCATAGTTCTTGACGGTCGGGCACCGCCGCCGCTGCCGCCGCCGTCGGCGTCGGCGCGCGCAGATCGGCGCAAAAATCGGCGATGGTAAAGTCGGTCTCGTGGCCGATCCCGGTGATCACCGGCGCCCGGCTGCCTGCGATGGCCCGTCCAACCTCCTCATCATTAAACGCCCACAGGTCCTCCGCAGAGCCCCCTCCGCGGGCGACAATCACCACGTCGATATCCGCCCGCCCATCCAGCGCCCTGATCGCCTTGACGATGGCCGACGGGGCCTCGAGCCCCTGGACCGTCGTCGGCGACAAGAGCACCTCGACCAGCGGATAGCGGCTGCGCAACACGTTCAAAATATCCTGAAACGCTGCGCCGCCCGGCGACGTTACCACCCCGATGCGCTGCGGCCAGCGCGGGATGGGGCGCTTACGGCTCGCGTCAAAGAGGCCCTCGGCCTCCAGGCGCGCTTTGAGCGCCTGAAACGCGCGCCAACGCTGCCCCACGCCGCCCTGCAATAGCGTGTCGGCATAGAACTGGTAGACCCCGCCGCGCTCGTACACCGACACATGGCCGTGGGCTTCCACGGTATCGCCCGGCTGCGGGCGCCACGTCAGACGCCAGGCCTGGCTGCGCCACATCACGCAGCGGATCTCGGCGCTGGTCCCGTCGCCGCTGTCCTTGAGCGTAAAGTAACAGTGCCCCGATGACGCCTGGGCGAAATCCGAGATCTCGCCTTCGATCCAAAGATCGGCCAGAGCGTCGTCGCTCTCGATCAGATTCTTAATATGCCGCGTAACCTCGGCAATGGAATGGATCGAATACATATGCCCCCATTATAGCAGATTTCTGTCGTTGTGAACGTCGAGTTTTGAGACTTTTTCGCCTTGAACCTGTAGGAGAAGCAGGAACTCGGCCCACAAGGCGCCTATCATGACCCACGCCAGCGTATGGGCGGCATCAAGACGTCATCAACGTCGAGCGGTTCAGTCCACCGCCTCGACCCGCGTCACATAGATGCGCGCCCCGCCATAGTCATCGACGCCATATTCCAGGATGCCCCAGATGCGGACGATGGCGCCGCTGTCACGGTATAGCGCCAGTTGTTCCTCGACAGGGGGTAGCGTAGAGGCGATGCCATATTGCCCCTCTCGCTCAAACGCGACAAAGTAATCGTCATAGGCGCTGCCCATGGGTAGCGGGCGAATCATGCCCAGCCAGCCCTCGACGACCACCGCCTGCGGGCGAGGAGTAGGCGTCATCACCGGCCGCGTTTCAAGCGTGGCTGTAGGACTCGGCTGAGCGTCAGGAGTAGCCGTGGGGCTCGGAGTGGCGACCGTAGCCGTAGGGCTCGGCAGAGTCTCTGACGTTGCCGTGGGGCTGGGCAGAGCCTCGGGCGTATCCGTGGGACTCGGCACCTCCTCGGGTGTATCCGTGGGACCCGGTGCCTCCTCGGGCGTGGCCGTGGCCGTGGCCGTC
>SKLG01000190.1 GCA_007123335.1 Anaerolineae bacterium
GATGGGGCGCACCTGCTCGGCGTCGAAATCGGGTTGCGGCAGCTCGTCGGAGTAGCCGTAACCGCCCGAGCCAATGCGGACGTTGGTGTTGTTCAGCGACAACAACCCCTGGGCTTCGTACTGGTCGAGGCGCGACAGATAGGCCGTGGTCAGGCGCTCCATCGCCGCATGCACCAGCTCGGGGCGCAACACCAGATCGGTCATGGCCTGCTCCACGCCCCACCAGCGGATCAACTCGTCCCACGGCGCGAACCAGAAACCAGGCGCGCCGCGCATCTCTACCCGCACGATATCGCCGATAGCCTCGTTCAGCGCCGCATAGTTGGCCTCGCTGGCCGCGACATCATGGGTGATCACCGGCATGGCGATCTTGTCCATGTCCGCTTCGCTGTCGATCTGCCGATAAAAGTGGCGCGAGACGATATCGCTGGCATCGTCTGTGCGCACAATATCCACGTCCTCGTCGATGCCAAAGCCGGTGTCGTGTATCACCAGGGGCGAATAGTACACCGGCTCGATGGTCATGTCGCCGGGGAGGTGGCGCCATTGATAGAGGGTGCGCCGCATAATCGTCTCATGTTCGCGGCAAAAGGGGTCCTGGCAGCGTAGAGTGAGTTCGTTATCAACGTTCATCTCGTGCCACGGGATCTCGTTGATCCAGATCGGCGGCTTGACCCCCTCCAGGCGGTTCAGCCGACGCCACAGATCGGCGCGCTGGGCATTGATCGGGTCGGCGGCGGCAGCCGCCCAGGCCCCGGCCAGGGAGCGCAGAATGTCACGGTCATGGGGCGAGATACTACGATCAAGCGGAGACGCATCCCCGCGACGAGAGAGCGGGCCATCTCCGGCGATGCCATGGGTGGAGACGCTCATACCTTCCCTCCTGATGGATATGGTGCCAGTGACAGGGCTCATTGTGCCCTGTTCACCCCCATGATGTCAAGGCGCATCGATGCCGTGATGGTGTTCGCGACTGCGCATCGGCCTGATTTGTGCAGCGTGAATAATCGGGGTATCATGATCGACCAAGGCGTGAGACCTGGGCGACCGCCCGGCGCCGTGTGATCGACGGGCCTCACCATCATACTTGGCGGGTCAGAGTGCTCGCCCCATCGATCAAGGAGAGTCATCCCCCATGTCGCAGCAGCAGGCAAACCCGTTCGAAATCGCCCAGCGCCAGCTTGATGAAGCGGCTGAGCTGCTTGGCCTGTCCTCCGCTATGCAATCCTTCCTGCGCGTCCCCATGCGCGAGCACCACTTTAGCATACCGTTGGCCATGGATGATGGCAGCTATCGTGTCTTTCAGGGGTTTCGCGTGCAGTACAATGACGCCCGTGGCCCGGCCAAGGGCGGCATTCGCTTTCACCCCGATGAGACCATTGACACCGTGCGTGCGCTGGCAGCCTGGATGACCTGGAAGACCTCGGTGGTGGATATTCCCCTTGGCGGTGGCAAGGGTGGCGTGATCTGCGACCCTAAAAGCATGTCGCCGGGCGAGTTGGAGCGACTGAGCCGTGCCTATATGCGTCGGATAGCGCATTTGATCGGGCCGGATAAGGATGTTCCTGCGCCCGATGTCTATACCACACCGCAGATCATGGCCTGGATGCTGGACGAGTACGAGGTGATCACCGGGCGGCATCTCCCTGGTGTGATCACCGGCAAACCGGTGGAGCTCGCCGGTTCGTTGGGCCGTGGGGATGCGACGGCCCGCGGCGGGGTCTATGTCGTCCGTGAGGCCGCTCAGGCGTTGGGGCTAAGCCTGGAGGGGCAGCCAGCGGCGATCCAGGGCTATGGCAATGCCGGTTGGTACGCGCATCAGCTCGCGGTCGAGCTGTTGGGCCTCAAGGTGGTGGCTATCAGCGATTCCAAAGGCGGCGTCTATTCCGAGCAGGGCATCGACGCTCAGGCCGCCGCGGCGCACAAGGAGCGGACCGGCTCGGTTGTTGGCCTTGCTGGCACCGATGTCGTTACCAACGGCGAGCTGTTCGAGCTTCCCGTCATGGTGCTCTTCCCCTGCGCGCTGGAAAATGTGATCACCGAGCGCAATGCGGCCAAGATCAGGGCCGAGATCGTTGCCGAGCTGGCCAACGGCCCCACGACGCCCGAAGCCGACGAGATTCTGTTCGAGAACGAAGTCTGTGTGCTGCCCGATTTTCTGTGCAACGCCGGCGGCGTCACGGTGAGCTATTTCGAGCAGGTGCAGAACGCCAGCAACTTTTACTGGACGCTCGACGAGGTCTATCATCGGCTGGATGCCAAGATGTCCAGGGCGTTCCATGCGGTCCATGAGGTGGCTAGCGCGCGCAAGGTGCATAACCGCCTCGCTGCCTATATGGTCGCCGTGGCGCGCGTCGCCGAGGCGGTGGCGATGCGCGGCTGGGTCAAGTAGCCTCTGGCCCTTCGGAGGCATGACGCTTATCAGGCGTGGGCGATCCCGTCCAACCCTGTCAAGGGGCGCGGGTGTCTCACCCGATCATGGCCCTCGCGCCATGTCAGCGATCTCAAGAACCCGATCGGCCCGCCGCGAGGGCCGTCGGGTTCTCTGTATGCGAGCATGTGCATCGCACGTGTTTGCGCCACCAGCCTGAACAGGAGGATAAGGACACAATGAACAACGCTCCTATCATCGCCATTACCATCGGAGATCCCGCGGGCATTGGCCCCGAGGTGACGGCCAAAGCGCTCATGCAGGATAAGGTGCGAAAGTCTTGTCGCCCGTTGATCGTCGGCGATGTCGGCGTCATGCAGCGTGCAGCCGAGTTGGTAGGCGCGCCATTCACATTCCACGCCGTCGCCGAGGCATCAGCGGCGCGCTATGACCCCCAGGCGCCAGACGTGCTCGACTTGGGCAACGCCGATGGGGCCACGTGGCAGCCGGGGCAGGTGTCGGCATCGGCTGGGCGGGCTGCTGTGGACTATATCGAGAGAGCCGTTGAGCTGGCCAAATCGGGGCAGGTCGATGCCCTGGCCACCGGACCGATCAACAAGGCGGCGCTCAAGGCGGCGGGCATCCCCTTCATCGGGCACACCGAGCTGTTGGCCGACATGCTGGGTGAAGAGCGCGTGACCACCATGCTCGCCACCGATGGCCTGGCCGTCGTTCATGTCACTCGCCACGTGCCGATGGCGCAGGTGGCGGGCCTTGTCACTCTGAACAACGTGCTTGAGACGATCCGCCTCACCGATGTGGGCCTGAAGCAGATGGGCATCGCTCAGCCGCGCATCGCTGTGGCGGCGCTCAATCCCCACGGTGGCGATGAGGGGCTTATGGGCCGCGAGGAGATCGAGGCCATCGGTCCTGCCGTCGAGGCTGCTCGCGCCGACGGCATCGATGCCAGCGGACCGATCCCTGCCGACTCGGTCTTTTTCCGTGCGATTCGCGATGAGTTTGATGTGGTGGTGGCCATGTACCACGATCAGGGTCACATTCCCATCAAGACCCACGGCTTTGAGCGCAGTATCACCGTCACGCTCGGGCTACCGGTGGTGCGCACCTCGGTGGACCATGGCACGGCTTTTGACATCGCCTGGAAAGGCGTCGCCAGCGAGGATAGCATGGTCGAGGCCATCTGCCTGGCGGCCAGGCTGGTCAGGGGCCAAGGGGCCGCCGCGTAGGCGGCCTCAGGCGCGCAGCGCTGCGCCAGGCAGTGCGCCGGTGAACGCACCCTCACGGATAACCCATTGCCCGCCGACCATCACGTCATCGATACCCGTCGGGTAGCGCTTGGGGTTCAAGTAGGTGGCAAAGGTGATCTGTGACAGGTCGAACAGGATCAGGTCGGCATGGTAGCCTGTGGCCAAGAGGCCGCGCTCCGACAGGCCAAAGGTCTGCGCCGGTAGCGAGGTCATCTTGCGCACCGCATCCACCAGGCCGAGGACGCCCCGATCGCGCACATAGTGTCCGAGCACTCGTGGGAAGGTAGCATAATTGCGTGGGTGGGGCGTACCCTTTGATAGGGGCCCCTCGATGGAGAGGCTGGAGCCGTCGCTGCCGACCATCACCGTCGGATAGCGCATAAAGCGCTCTACGTCCTCGCTGTCCATGGAAAAGCAGGTCCAACTGGCGCGTCCACCGCCGCTTCGGGCCAGCAGATCCATGACCATGTCGGCTGCATCGAACCCATAGTCCAGCGCCAGATCAGCGATGGTCCTGCCCAAGACGTCCTCATCGGGATAAGTTGACATAAATAGTCGCTCGGCGCCGCCGCGTCGCTCGATAGCCGCGCCCACGGCGTCGTGGAGTTCGCCGCGCACCTGAGGGTCTTGCAGGTCGCGGCTGATTTCCTCCGGCGAGCGCCCAGCCTGGAAGGAGTGGGGCAGAGTGTCGGGGATCAACCCGCCGCCTGATGCGTCCCACGGGTATTGGTCGGCGGTCACCTGCACGCCCCGGGCGCGGGCGCGGCTGATCAGCTCCAATATCTGCGTCGATATGCCCCAGACCTCGGGACCATGGGCTTTGAGATGCGAGATGTGTACAGGGCAGCGGCTCTCTTCGCCGAGGCTGATGAACTCTTCTACGGCGGCGCGGAATCCCACGGTATAGGTGCCCTCGTCGCGGATGTGCGCGGCGGTGAGCTTGCCCTCC
>SKLG01000228.1 GCA_007123335.1 Anaerolineae bacterium
GCCCAACGCTGGCTGGACGAGGGTTTTCTCTTTGTGACTGCGGCCAGCGATTATGGCTATCTTCTGACTGCCGCCCCGCAAACGGTAAAGGCGCTCAAGTCTGGGGATTAATGCCGCTTGGCGCCTTGAAACTCACCGAAGCCAAAATCGAGGACCTTCATCTGGAGCCCTATCTGCCCCGAGGGGGGGCAGATAGGGCGATTTGTCTATGCAGTCGTTTCCCTATGGCGTCCACTCATTTGTAACCAGAGGCAGGAACATCCAGGGTTCTGGCGTCGGCGCCGGCACGGTTGGATCCGGCGTGGGGTCCGGTGGAACGGTTGTCGGCGTGGGGTCCGGTGGAGCGGTTGTCGGTGTTGGTTCTGGTGTTGGCGATGGCGTCATAGTCGGTGTCGCTGTTGGCGGAGGGCAACTACCGGGGTCCGCCACTGCGCTGCCAGTGATCTCTCCCTCGGCGGACAGGTTTGGCGACGTGATGACAAAGGTCGTCGAGATGACTCTCCCTGCCCCCACGCTGCTATAGCTGTTGACGATCACATACGAACGGATCACCGCGCCTGGACTCACGGAACCATGTTCCCAGACCATCGCCATCTCGCTGGGGTCATGGATGCCGGTTACTGTGCTGCCGCCGTCGACGGGATGGTATACCTCGGCGGGCAGACTAGCGGTGACTACCAAGTCATCCAAGGTTACACCTGTGGTGTTGGTCACGGTCAGGTCATAGTGCAACCGGTACCCTGGGCAGAAGGGATTGGGACCTACCTTGAGGTTCATCGTCAGGTCTGTTGGCGCCGGAATGGTGGGAGGGATCGTGACCTGGGCCAACACCACCGATTCAGCAATCTGATCGGAGGTTGCCTCCTGCGCCAGGGCATTCGCCGCCAGTGGCCAGGCGCGAACAACCGCGCCGCCTACCAGGGCGATTAGCAGCGCCAGCATAAGGGCCAGGGCGATCTTGGATCGATGATTTGGCTGTAGCTCTTTGTCTGTTTGCATCCGTTCGTGTCCTTTCTCCTTTTCATGAAACCCCAATATTTTGCGCCTATTGCCTCGCTCCCCCACTTGTCAGAAGCAGATCCAAGCATGCGCACGATCTCGACATGGCTCTGCCGTAGATGGTGTTGGCAGAGGGGTGGAGCATGTGATCTTGTGAAAAGCATCTGCTAGTGGGGACAGCGGCCACGTACTCACGCGAGGCGTGGCATCTGCTATAACGAGGCAGTGGTTGAAATATTACTCCGAAAAAAAGAAATGTAACCAAATAGTGATATGGTGACAGACCAGAGAGTCCCGAAGAAGCGGCGCGGACGTTCACGTTAAGCGAACGCCCGCGCAACAGTCAGAAGAGACTATGGTCGAGCAAAGACCGTTTCAGGGCCTCCCAGCACCAGCGGCAGATAGCAGGCGCTTTGAGGCTTTGGCGTAGCCGTAGGCGTTGGGCCCGGTGTGACGGTTGCCGTCGGAGTCGCTGTCGGGGTCGCCGTCGGCGTCATCGTCGGGGTTGCGGTGGGTGTTGCGGTAACCGTCGGCTCGGGCTGCGTGCCCGAGTCGCAGAGACCGATATCGGCGACTAGCCCCTTGGCCTCCGTGCCCGCCTCGGAGAGCCTTGTTGAGCTAAAGGTAAAGGTTGTGCTCAGCGTTGTCCCGTTGACCACGCTAGAGTAGCTATGTGGGATCACATAGGCTGTGACGCGGCCACCTGGGGCAAGAGTGCCCAAAGACCAGGACATGGTCTTGGTCCCCATATTGAGGGTTCCGGCAACGGTGCTTCCTCCGTCGCTGGCCGTCCAGATACCGTCGGGCAGCGCTGCCTCGACAGTAAAGTTGGGTAATTCAACATCGCTGGTATTGGTCAGCTCCAACCGGTAGTGTAGACGCCATCCCGGGCAGAAGGGCTGAGGGGCGGCTACAATGTGTCGCTCTATCAGGTCCGGATGCCGCATGGGACCGCCGAGAGCGAATTCACTGCCCACTAGGTCGCTGAGCTTGGGGTAGGTAGTATCATTGATGGTGACCTCGACATAACCTGCATAGCCATCTCCAGCCTCAAGCACTGCTGTCTGGTTGCTGCAATCGCGCCATTCTTTCAGAGTCGGATCCCAGAACTTGGCCATGAGTTCGTCAAATGGCGCCCCGCCCATCTCTTGCGCCGTATAGTAGAACTTGATCACCAACCCGTCCATGCATTCAGGGGATTCGACTTTGACGTCAAAGTAGGCGCCCAACGCTCCGGGGAAATCCTTTTGCGGATTGCGTTGGTATCGCGCGATGCTGACCCAAGAGGGACATGTGCCGCCGAGCTTGGTAACATTCAGCCCCATGTCGAGCTTGCCGTCAAAAGTGTCATCACCGGGATTCAGCGGTTCGCTGTCACCGCACGAAAGCGGAGAGCCAAGCCATGGGTTGACCTTGACATCACCCTGATAGCCGCTGCCGTTAGCTCCAGCCGGGCCATCATCATCACCCCACCAGTTATGTGTGGCCTTGACCGAGAAGGCGCCTTCGTTCTTGATCCCGAGATCGACGTCGTCGATGTTGTTGAGCTCGACGATGACATTGCTCGCGGACAGAACGCGCACGCCGATCCACTCGGTGCCGTGGTTTGCGGTCAGACCCTGCTGGGGCCGGGCTAGTTCAAAGCCGACAAAGCGCACGTTATCGGCGTTGATCGTGACCACTGCTGCCGATGCGCCATTGACGGTTAGGGCGCTGGTTGGGACACCCTCGATGAGCGGCATACAGCGACCACGGATCGTCATCGGCCGATTGATGACCACGTTTTCGGGATAGCGACCACTGGCTACCATCACCCATCCGTGGCGGGCGACGTGATCCACCGCATACTGGATCGTCGCCATCGGGTCCCCAGGCGTCAAGCCCCTGCCCGGCGCGTCGACGCCGATGGCGGCATTGACATACAAGATGTCGGGCGCGGCTGTATACTCATAGGCGCCCAGGTCTGGCAGTGGACCACGATCGACGCCGTCCTTGTCGTAGTACACACCGGTGATCGATGCCGGTAGGCCGCGGTTCAGCGCCTCGCTCTTGCCGCCGATGTGGTAATCGCCGCCTACACAAAGCGGGCACTTGAACACTGGTGCCGACAAGCCGACACTGTTAGCGCACCCTGGATCGACAAAGTCGGGGTCGCCGGTGTAGGTCTGTGTCGCCACCACGTCGCCGAGATAGTTTGTCAGGTTCTGGAACCAGAGCATACCATCAACGGTCACTTGGCTGTCCAGACCGGTGGAGATGCCCACGGTATGGGTGGCCATGATCGAGTTGATCAGGCTCACCTCGCTGGTGATCACCGTCGGGATGCCAAAGGGCAGTGGATCCGGCTCGTCGCGAAGCGACGCGCGCAGTCGTGGTCGGGTCAGATAGGCCGAGCCGTCAAAGATGCTCAGGATATCTCGAGGGTCGATTTCCCACTCGGTATTGCTGCCCGCGCCGACAGGATTCTCGGTATAGATCTCCTCGAACAAGTCGGACAGTTCCCAGACATCCATTCCCTCAAAGTACAGGCCCGGGGATGCAGGAAGCAACCCCTCAAGCTCGGCATTGTGCAGCCGGGGGACAATCCCCATATTGCGCGCAAAGGTGTTGTGGCGCATATCGGCATAACTGCCGTGCACATACAGGCCGGCGCCTTTTTCACCGGCGAGGTTGTCGGCAAAGACATTGTTCACGTACTCGCCCAATGTGACCAGGGCGGTCAATCCGGAGCCCAGCTCCTGACTGACATTGCCGACGATATCGTTGCCCGTCATGCGCATCGCGACCACAGCGCTCGAGACGCCGCCGGCAGCCAAGGCTTGGTTGCTGCGGATCTCGTTGCCTCTGACCTCGTAGCTGCCCAATGCCAGGCCCAATCCGCCCACAAACCCGTCGGGAACCAGATTGCATTGGATAAGGTTATCCACCACTTTGGCATCGGAAAAGTACACACCCAGGCCCGCTACGCCAAGCCCTGCCATGTTTCCCATGATCCGGGATTCGGCGACGATCGCCGGATTAAAGAACGCTACGATATCAAAACCCCCATTGCTGGCAAGTAAAGTCGTTGACTGCAGCCCAGCGATGCTCTCAAACGTGATGCCGAGATTCGAGCCGATGGGATCGCTGAGTGGCTCCGTGAGTCTGGCAACATCATCAGGGTCGATCATCTCCCACATGTTGTCGGCGATGACGAGGGCACCGCCTACTGCGGCCTCGCCAGTATTGGAGAGGATATCGGTGCGTATCAGCTCAAAGCCACCCTTCAGGTGGATGAGGCCACCACCGATCAGGCTATGGTTCTCGGCGATCAAGTTATCCCAGGAGCCGAGCTTGTTATACAGTGAGCCGATGCCGCCCACGAACTCGGCTGTATTGTAGATGATCTCATTATCGTATAGCTCGGCCACGTTCAGCACCATACCCAGACCGCCGATGCCCAGGGCCTGGTTATGGGCGAACTCGTTGCCGCGAAGCTGCGCCGGACCAAAGAGGGCGAGGAGCTCTTCCCAACCCGGTTGATCCATAGCAAGGGAGACGCCTCCGTGCGCGCCTAAAAGGGCGGCCCGCCCCAGGGACGTGGCGCTCAACAACACCTGATCACCAAAGGGCAGGGAGCTGCCCACGTTATCCAGCAGAGGGGCCAGCGCGTCAAGGGGTAGCTCGTCCAAAGGTAACGCCCCAGCGACAAGAGCACCACCGCCTATCATTGCCGTGTTGCTGATGACATGCGTATCGGACATGGTAAAGCTGCCCAGAATATGGGCGAGCCCTCCACCAATCATGCTGCTGTTGTCCTCAATGTCCGAATCCTCAATGGACGCCACCGATAGGATCGTCGCAAGGGCACCACCGGCCATCTCGGCGCTGTTCTCTGCAAAATGGCACTCTTGGACCTCTATGAGAGAGACGGCGGCCATGATCGCGCCGCCCACAGTGCTTGTGTTGTTGACAAAGGCGCTGGACTCGATGCGGTGGGTTCCAAAGAGGCTACCTATGCCGCCACCAGCCATCCAAGCTTCGTTGTCGTAGAGAATGGCTTCTTCCATGAATATCAGGCTGCCCAGGCCCATGACTCCGCCGCCGATTTCCGCCTCGTTAGTTTGTATCAAGGCGTCGCTTATCGCAGCCGGGGAGCCGATGACGGCCAAGCCGCCACCCAGGTCATCAGCTTGGTTATCGATGAGGCGTATCCGCTGTCCCGTGAGGCTCCGCATGGTGGGTCCGCTGCTCACATAAGCGCCAGCCAACGATGCGCCATCGTTGGCGGCGATCGTCTTTAGCAGTCCTTGCTCCGGGAGCGAAAGGTCTTGCAACCAGTACTGGTCCAGATCTAGCGTCACGCTGCAGGGCACCACGGCCAATCCGCCACCTGTCCCAGCCGTAGAGTTGGTGACGCCTACATCGGCAAGAACCAGGACAGAGTCCAACCCCAGGATGCCGCCGCCCACAGAGTAGACCTCGCTCTCGATGACGTCAGAGGGTAGGATCGTCTCGATCTGCATCCCGCCGAGGCCGTATGCCGAACCGTTCGTCACGGTGATGAACTGCATCGAGACGTTGGCATCCACGATGGCTATGCCGCGTCCTTGTCCTTGAGGATCGATAATGACGGCATTGGCCGCGGTGGGCACAAGCCAGTTATCCGTCGCATAGCCGCCCTGAACGACTAGATCTTTCGTGATGAGTACGGTCTGGGTGATGTGGCCATCATCCGGTGGGGAGCAGTACCCCCCGGGTGCGGGTAGCCGATGGACGTCCCCATAGACCCCAGCAGCGACCAGGATCATGTCTCCAGGATCTGCGGCATCTACCGCGGCTTGAATGGTGTCATAGCAGGGCGTCATTCCTCCGCAGATCCCATCGAGAGCAACGAATCGTGGCGTCGATGCGAGCTGTTGCTGAAGCGATTCCTCGGCCTGGACACCCAGACTTTGCCAGATGCCCAGGGTGCCGACCAAGAGATAGAGGGCGATAATCGCTCCGACGATAACTAGAAAGCGGGTGACGTTGATACGTCCGATGCGACCATAGGGTTCCGACATGGTTTGATGCTCCTCTACCTACTCAATGCCAACGGTTTTGTGCTGCCCAGTGATTGTCCGGATCAAGGTTCGGTTGGCTGCCCAAATGCGTAACAGTATTGATGCCGCGCGAGATCGTGCATGGATAGTGACATGCCTACTCGATTATAGCATACTTTTGGGCTTTGTAGGGTGACAGTTTGTTCAGAAACCCATATCCATTCCACTTCCTAAGGCCCATAGGATTTGCTTGCTGAAATTATAACTCTAAATATTTGAAAAGATGCCTGATCAGGTCTCTGTCCTGTCGATCTCTTGGGCGATAGCCTGGGCGAGGCGTTGATTGCGGGACGCTGCCCGGCCCGGTTTCTCAGCCAGTTCTGCCTGCCACGCACGTAGAACGGCGCGGCGACGACGCAGACGGCGGCGCTCGCGCTGTGCGCGATCGTTGAGGCCCAGTTTGGCAAAGCTGCGCGCCAAAAAGTAGCGAGCCAACAGCTCGGCGACATCGTCATGTAGACCCTGGCGTAGTGCTTGGGCCAGATGCTCTATGGCACACGCAGGATCGCCGCTCTCGGCGCAGGCCATGCCCAGGTTAAAGCGCCCCTCAGCCAGGTTGGGAGCGATCGCCACCGCCCGTTCCAACGCTTGACGAGCCGCTTTGGGCTCGTCCTTGGCTAGCAAGGTCAGGCCCATCTCGGCGTGGCCGTGATAGAGTTCGGGTTGATGCGCGACGAGTTGACGTGCTTGCTTTAAGGCTGCCGCATGGTCTCCTCGTCCGCGCAAGATAGCAGCATGCAGCGCATACGTCCCCACAAAGTCAGGGCGTTCCTGTTCCAGGTCGGCCAATAGCGCGAGAGCACGCTGCTCCTCACCTTCCCGCAGCGCATGGAGTGCCTGCCGATACTGAGCCGGCGTCCCGTTGCGCGCCAGCCGCAGGCCGAGCCAGAGCGCCGCTGCCAGGCAGAGCGCAAAGAGGCCATTACCCACCCAGGCCAGTGCGCCACTGAGCGGTATTAGCGAGAGGGCCAACGCTGCGGACAAGACACCTATGAGCGCCAGCGTCAAGGACAGGCGCCCTGATCCGTTGATTCGCAGACCGCGTGCGGCGCGTGCACGTGCGATGAGCCCGACAAAGGCGCCGCTGAGCGCCATAGCCGCACCAAAGACCATCAGCGCGCGCAACAGGGACCGTGTCGCATCGGTGGCCAACGGCAGGCTCATCCAGGCCAGAGTAGACATCAGGATGCCGGCGATGATCAAAAGCGGTGCCCAGGAGATCCGAGTGGTTCGCGGAGAGGATATCATGGTCTTCCTTTTCATATGTTTGATTCCCAACAGATTGTAGCATGAGTAGATGCGCTACGAAAAGGCCTCGGGCCATTGACGCGGCTTTCGATTGGGTTTATGATAGCACTCGACGCTCCATATAGCCATGTCTTGAGCCAGTGAGGATCTGGAGGAAAAGGATGAAAGCTCGTGCCAGAAAAAAGGTCTGGCGGCTTGCACTGACGCTGGATCACCAGGAACCAGACCGTGTACCGATCAGCGACTTTTTCTGGAGCGGGTTCCTTGAGCGGTGCCGAGAGCAATGGGGCAGCGATTTTGATCCCTATCGCTTCTTTGATCTGGACTATGTCGTCGTCACACCCAACATGGATCCCCGCATCCAGCCCTTTGAGATCCTTCACGAGACCGAGGACGAGATCGTGGTGCGCACCGGTTTTGGCGCCGTGATCCGCAGGTCAGGTAAACTGCCCATGCCCTACTTTGAAGATTTCTCGGTGCAGGAACCTGCCGGCATGGCTGACTTTGAGCTGGGAGACCCCGCCGATCCCCGCCGATTCTTTGAGGGCGGCGACGATCAGTTGAACGGCGTCGGGGATACCCTCACGCGAGACCTGCCTCCCTGGGATGATCGCGTGAACGCCTACGTCGAGGATCTGGCCGTCTTTGGCTCGGTCTGCGAACCGTACGAATACCTGTGGCGCATCATCGGCAGCCACAATGCGCTGCTCTGGATGGTGAGCGAACCCGGGTTGTTCGAGTCCTTTGTCCAGCGGGTGGGCGCGTTTCTGCTTGCCTTTGCCGAGGCCCAGATCCAGGCTGGCGCGGGTCGCCTTGCGGGCATGTATATCTGGGGCGATGTCGCCTATCGGAACGGCATGTTCTTTAGCCCTCGTCAGTGGCGGGCGCTTTTCAAGCCCTACGTCAAGGCGCTGATCGATCTCTGCCATGCCCATGATCTATTGGTGATCTATCACGGCTGTGGCAACGCTCGGCCCATCTTTGACGACCTGGTCGAGCTGGGGCTCGATGGCTACAATCCGGTGGAGGCCAAGGCCGACCTGGATGTGGTTGAGCTCAAGAAGAACTATCAGGGCAAGCTCGCCTTTGCCGGGAATATCGACGTGCGCGTGTTGGAGCGGGGTGACCCTGACGAGATCAGGGAACATGTCCTCTACAAGTTGCAGGCCGCGCAAGGTGGGGGATACATCGTGCAATCCGATCACTCGGTGTCTAGCGGGGTGTCGCCCGATAGTTACCGCCTGCTCGTTGAGACGGTGCGAGAATATGGCGACTATCCGCTGCGTGTGACGAAAGGTTCATGATGCGGCTGCGCGATGCTCGAACCGCTTTGGGCAGCCTGGAGTGTGTATAGAGAAGGAGGAGGTTGGCTCACAAACTCGTTTACAGTAGGTAGGCACCTATCATGTTCAAGGAGGCAAAAATGGGTATTGCAGAACAGAAACTCGCCGAGATGGGGATCGACATCGCGCATGTGGATCGCGCCGGCAAAGGCGTGCTATCCTTCCGCAGGTACAAGGACTTGGTGTTCATCTCGGGGCATGGGCCGTTTGATATGGAGGACAAGCCGCTGATGCAGGGCACTGTGGGCGTTGATCTTGCGCCCGAACAAGGGTTTGAGGCCGGTCGTCTCGCTGCCATCCGGATGTTAGCTACCATCAAGGATGCCGTGGGCGATCTCGACAACATTGACTATTTCGTCAAGGCGCTGTGCATATTCAACAGTGGCGGCGACTTTTACGATATGCCCGCCCAGGCGAATGGTTTCTCCAACGTCTTTACTCAGGCGTTTGGCCAGCGTGGCCAGCACGCCCGCGCGGCTATGGGCAGTGGCACGCATTCCCGCAATGTTCCTTTCACGGTGGATATGATCATCAAGCTCAAAAGCTAACGTGGCCGCGTCGGCGCCTGAGCCCATGGACCGATCGATATCTGGTAAGGAGGCACGAACATGAGTGTGACAGAGAAAAGGCTAGAACGCATAGGGTTGGCCCTTGCTGGCGATGACGGCACGATCCGCGGCGGTGCTGGCAACGCCAAATACAAGATCTATGACGATCTGCTGTTCATTACCGGCCTGGAACCCACAGGTCAAGACGGCGAGCCCGCTTTTGTGGGCAGGATGGGGCGTGAGTACACGCTCGAGGAGGGCTACCAGGCGGCTCGCTTGGTGGGCATCAATATGCTCGCTGTGATCCAGAACGCCCTGGGCGATCTGGATCGGGTGGACTATTTCATCAAGGTCATGGCTCTGGTCAACAGCGCCGATGGCTTTGCCGATCTGCCCGAGGTTGCCGATGGCTTTACCGATGTAATGACCGAGGCATTCGGCGAGCGGGGGATGCATGCCCGCAACGTCCTCGGCGCCACCAACCTTAACAATAACGTGCCCATCATCTGCGATGCGATCATCAAGATCCGCTAGGACGAGAGGGGGAAAACAGCATGACGGCTGATGAGCGATTGGACAAAAAAGCCTACGAGCTTGACATAGAGTACCCGGGGAACCTGCCGGCGCTGGTGAGCGTCCGGCGGGTGGGCAATATTCTGTTCACCTCGGGTAGCGGCTGCGCCACGTTTCGGCAGGGGCTGATCGGCAGCGAACTAACCTTTGAGGATGGCTATCTGGCGTGCCAGCATATCGCCACGATCCAGTTGCGCATGATCAGGGACTATCTCGGTGATCTGGACAAGGTGGATCAAATTCTGCGCGTGTATGGCCATCTGACGGTGGATGACGACTTTCACGACCTGGACAAGGTCGCCGATGGGTTCACCGATGTGATGGCCGCCGTATTTGGAGACAGGGGCAAGGCTCCGCGCACCATTCTGGGCTCGCGCAACCTCCCCGTGGGCAATACCGCCGCCGAGTTGGAGGTGATCCTGTCCGTCAAGGATTAGATACATCCGAGTGGGTGCATGTCTCGGAGCTGCTGCTCTGCGGATTCGAGGCGTGCACCGCGCCTTGCAATGGGTAGATTGTAGGCGCTCCTATGCACAAATCGCCGCTTTTCCGCCGACTAGCCAAAAGGGGGATCCGTAGATGATCGTCACAGACATTGAGAGCCTGGTCTGTCGCGTGCCCGTGAGCGACAAGGCCGCCAGCCACGGCATCCGCCCAGAGGTCCCCGTCACCCGCGTGACCACCGACGAGGGGATCATCGGCTACGAGTTTGCTCCGACGTCAAGCCGCAACCTGGAACTGGCTCGTCGCGTCGTCGTCGGTCAGGATCCTCACCATATCGAGCGTTTCCTTGCCCAAGGGCTCTACCGCGCGCCGGCGGTAGAGATCGCGTTATGGGACATCCTCGGCAAGGCGGCCGACCTGCCCATCAAGAACCTCCTGGGCGGCGACAAGGATCGCATCCCCTGCTACCTGACCTGTGTGTGGCCCGGCGCCGCCGACCAGTCCGATGTGACCTATCAGACCCAGGCGGCCCACATCAAGCACTATCAAGAACATGGCTTCAAGGCGGCCAAGATCCGCTCCTTTCGTCGCCCCATCACCGACGATGCCGATGCCGTGGCCACGATCCGCGACGCGGTGGGCGGCCGCGACGATTTCCAGATCATGATCGATCGCACGGGTCCCTACTCTGGCACAATATGGACCCTGGATGAGGCGATCATCATGGCCCGTCGCTACGAAGCGCTAGAGGTCACCTGGCTTGAGGAGCCGATGAACCGTGGGGATGTGTTCGATCACGCTATCCTACGGTCTACTGTCGAGATCCCCATCACCGGCGGCGAAGGCGACGTCGGGCTACCCATGTTCGCCAAGTACCTGGAGCACGGCTCCTTTGACATCTTGCAGCCCGAGCCTCACAACTGCGGCGGCCTGTTGATGACGAAAAAGATCGCCGCCATGGCCGAGGGCTTTGGCATCGACTGCGTGCCCCACGGCACCCACGGTTTGCGTCTGGCAGCCCGCTTGCAGATCGAGGCCACCTTGCCCAATTGCTGGATCGAAGAGGTGGCTCTGGTGAACCCGCCTCTGCTGCCCTGGGAGCAATGGGAGCACTGCCTGGCCCTGGTGGATCAAGACGAACTCTTTGAGATCGAGGATGGCGAGTTTCTCATCCCCGACCGGCCCGGTATTGGTGTCGCCGTCAATGACGAGGCCATCGAGCAATATCGACAACGATAGTTAACCGTCACGGGCCGGCCAGGCTTTGGCTGATCGTATGTAGCGTGATGCAGTTCGGGAGCGCTGAGCGTCAGCGCTCCTTGATATAAACGTAGGGCCGTTGACCCCAAGGCATGGCTCGACCTCTGGCGATGACCATGAGTTCATACCAGTCGTCGCGCTCCAGCACCAGATCGACGGCAGCCGCGGCCTCGGCGATATGCTCCGCGTTTGCGGTGCCCACGAGAGGGATCACCGGCCCCGGTTGCTGCATGAGCCAGGCCAGAGAGAGCTGCGCCAGGCTCACGCCATAGTCCTGCGCAAAGGAGCGTAGCTGGGCGACCACGCCGGCCTCGCGTTGGAGTTGCCAGTCATCATGGGGCAAGCTCTTACTCCCGGTGAGCACACCCTTGTGAAGCGGGCTCCAGCAGAGCGTCGCCATCCCCTTTTCCTGACAGACGGCGGCCAGGCCCGTCTCCAATGGCTCCATGTGCAAGAGGCTGAACTGCGTTTGGAGGCTGGCCAGGGGGATATAGGCAGAGAGGGCGCGGATTTCATCGGCGGTATAATTGCTCACCCCGGCATGGCGGATCTTGCCCTCGGTGCGGAGATCCTCCAGGGCGCGGGCCGTCTCCTCCGGGTGGGTGAGATAGTCGATGCGATGGGGCTGGTAGAGATCGACGTATTCTATGCCCAACCGCTTGAGGCTGGCCTCGCAACTGGCCTTGAGGTAGCCCGGCGACAGGTCATAGGCTTTGTAGGCATAGGCTGGGTCCATCCCCTGGAAGATGATCCCGCACTTGGTGGCGATGACGACCTTGTCGCGGGGGATGCCGGCCTCGCGCAACGCCTGGCCCAGGATCGTCTCTGACTCGCCACGGGAGTAGACATCGGCGGTGTCAAAGAAGGTAATGCCCGCCTCATAGGCCTGGCGGACTGCGTCTTTGCCCGGTGCTTCTGTGTCGGCGCGCAAGCTCATGCAGCCCATGGCCACAGCCGATACCTCGATGCCCGTTCGGCCCAGTTGCACGTATTTCATGATCCCTCCTTACCCATGGCGAGCGGGAAAACCGCCGGTGCTTCACAGAATCGTCCAGATCCCCCGCATTATAGGCCGGGGTAGGAGAGCCTGCAACGCGAACGGCAGCGAGCCGTGTCTATCCTCCTTGCCCGGAACTCGTCTCAATACTGTCGCCGTGTTTTATTGTGCTTGATTATTTCTATGCGCCCGTATGATTGTAACCGGAATGTAACCTGGGCGTAACGGCCTGTTCACCTTTGTCATTTAGACTAGGAAATAGGTTAGAGTGGCAAATCTCGGCAATAACCATGGCTTCCGAACAGCCTCATCCAAGGTATAGCTGCTGAGGGAATCTGGAGTCGCGTGGAGGTTAGCTGGTGAGTCAAGGAGAAGCGTAATAGTTCTGCCATTCGATTATGGTGATCCGGCAGGTTGTTTGATGATCGACGCTTGACGCGTCTGTCCTAATATTCTATAATATATACAATATATTGATAGTAAACATTATCAAATTCGCTGATATCCATACATCATCATAACCCTCAGCGAGACCTGATAGGCTTGGTGGGGGTGTGTAGGAACATGGCAGCCAACAATATCCCCCCAAGCAGGATATGTTGGCTCTTTTTATTGGCCCGGTTACTCGCCCAGAGGATATCTGGGTTATAGAGGAGGACACGGACGACAACGCGCAGTATAGCGAAATAAAATGCCCAGCCCCGAGCGGATTGACGGCCTCACGGGGCTGGGAACAAGAGGAGTAGGACTCTCTTGCGACCTCATTGTACCATCATAGTTCGGTTTTGTCACTTCCTCGCCGAACACACCCTCGACAGTCGCAATGTGGTAACGCCTCGTTTCGCTTTCTTGCTGGCCTGGTTTCGAATCAAGATGCCATGGCCTCGGTGATGCTAGCCAAAGATAGGCCTATATCGCTGCAGGTGGGTTGTTGACGCATCGCCAAAGCCATCAGTCAACCAACAAGAGTGTGTGAAACACGCTTTGATACATCAGCTTCGATTTACTCTTTAAATTCGGCTGAATGGATTGCACTCTTGTCATGGCTGCACGACGAATAGCTCTTTTCATCTATTTACGCTGTCGGGGGAAGATATCATGCCGGAACAGGATCAGCGCCAACCCGACTGGGGAACTCGTAGCGCGACCGATGTGTATAACCAGAACGCGTCTCCTAAAGAATGTCCCTTGTCATACGGCCAGCGAGCACTCTGGTTTTTACAGAAACTCACGCCTGATTCGGTCGCCTACAGCATCGCTCGTGCCGCGCGCGTCGTGAGCCACCTAGATTTCGAGGTGCTGCGGGATGCCACCCAATCCGTGGCCGATCATCATACATCGCTACGGACCACCTTCCACGAGATCGACGGTCAGCCCGTACAACGGGTGCATGATAGCCTACCTGTCGAGTTCTCGATAGAGGATGGTATCTCGACCCTCGCGCAGCTCGACGAACGATTGGCGGAAGGCGTCTATGCGCCCTATGACCTGGAGCATGGCCCTCTGTTGCGGATACGGGTCTATCGAGGCACACCTCGCGGTGATGTCGTGCTGCTGGCGCTCCACCATATCGTCGGTGACCTATGGTCACTGGCGATGCTACTGCGTGACTTGGGAGAGGCATACTCGGCGATCAAGCGCCATAGCACGCCTCGATTGAGCCCTCAACGCACTATGTATCAGGACTTTGTTGAGGCAGAGACGGCCATGTTGGCGACGCCAGAAGGCCGGGGCCACTGGGACTATTGGCGGGCTCAGCTGGCGGGCGAGCTGCCACAGCTGGATCTCCAGACGGATCATCCCAGGCAGCGACATCAGACCTATCGGGGCACGTCACAGTTCCGTCGTCTGCCGGCGAGTCTCGCGCAACAGATACGGGCATTAGCAGCCGACCTGAATGTACCCTTGCATATCCCACTCCTGACGGCGTTCAGCGTCCTTCTGCATCGCTATACCGGACAGGATGACATCCTGATCGGCTATCCCAAGTCGAATCGCAAGCCGCGCTTTGGGCGCACCATCGGGTATTTCGTCAATCCGGTGGTGCTCCGCACCTGCCTGGAGGGGAACCCCAGGTTTGCCGATCTGGCGCAAGAGGTCAGCGAGACGGAGCAGGCCGCCGGCGATCATGACGAGTATCCGCTGGCGCTGTTGGCCCAGCAACTGCAACCGACGCGAGATGTCAGTCGCTCACCCTTGTTTCAGGCCATGTTCACCTGGCAAAAGACGATCCGCGTGATCTCCCGGGAGGAGCTGGCCCGCTTTGCGTTGGGTATCGCCGGGGGACGGCTTCACCTGGGGGAGGACTTTGTCGTCGAATCGATCCATATGGAGCGACAGGTCTCGCCCTTTGATATCACCATGCTCATGTCCGAGCTCGGCGATGAACTGGGAACCTCGCTGGAATACAACACCCAGCTATGCGATGCGGCCACCATGTCGCGGATGCTGGGCCATTTTCAGACGTTGGTTCAAGGCGCCGTCTATCAGCCTCATCAAAGGGTGATGGATCTACCCTTTCTCATGCCGGAAGAGAGATACCAGGTCGTGGTGGTATGGAACGACACCTCTACCGGCGATGGGTCGGCGCCAGACATGATTGACGCCATCGAGGCGCGAGCCAAGGACACACCCGCCCACATTGCGGTGATCTGTGATGCGCAACACCTGACCTATAGAGATCTGAACGAGCGCGCGAACCGCCTCGCCCATTACCTGCGCGGCGTCGGGGTGCAGGCGGGCACGTCTGTTGGCGTCCACCTCGAGCGCTCTGCCGACGCGGTGGTCGCTCTTCTGGCAGTGTATAAGTGTGGCGCCGTCTATGTGCCCTTGGATCCTGGCTATCCCGCCGAGCGATTGGCCTTTATGGTCCAGGACGCCGCGGTCACGACACTGCTGACGCGGGAGGCGATGCTGAACAAGCTTCCGAC
>SKLG01000462.1 GCA_007123335.1 Anaerolineae bacterium
AAGGAGAGTATCATGAGCGCAAGAAAAGTCTCTCGCAGGCAGCTACTGCGAGGCGCCGGCCTGGCGGTTGCTGGAGCGGGTATGGCCGCCCTGGTTGGATGCCAGCCCAAGGTGGTCGAGGTAGAAAAGATCGTCACAGAGACGGTCGTGACGACCGAAGAGAAGGTCGTTGAGGTTGAGGTTGAGAGAGAACGAGTTGTAGAGAAGGTCCGAGATGCCGTGATTGTCCGCATGCACTCCCGTCTAGGCGATGGCCAGCGCGTTGTGTATGATGACCGGATCGAGGCGTTGCAGGAGGACCATCCTCATATCAGGGTCAATGTTGAAGAGTTCCCCGCGGGCTCTGCCGACTATGGTCCCAAGATCGTGGCACTGGTCGCTGGCGGCGCGGTGGGCGATATCACCTGGACAGCTATCGGCAGCGGCTCCTTCCAGTTTCTGGCGGGCAACAGGGCCTTTGCCCCCATCGATGAGTTCGTGGCCGTCGATGATACCCTCGATATGGATGACTTTTACCCGAGGACGGTGAGCGCCTTCCGCCTGGGCCCCAATCTTGAGGAGGGTATCGGTGAGCTCTTTGGCCTACCGACACTATCCCATGGCGTCCAGACCATCATGATCTTTAACCGCGATCTGATTGAGGATGCAGGCGTGGCACCCCCCGAGGATGACTGGACGCGCGAGCAGCTCATGGACATGGCCAAGCAGATGACTCAGGGCGACGTGTTCGGCTTTTTGCCAGCCACGGGCGACTATTCCAACCTGCGTAACCAGACCCTGCCCTTTGGTGGTGAGATCATCTCAGACGATGGTACCCAGTCGCAGCTTGAGGATGAGCAGGTTAAGCAAGGGTTGCGTTGGGTGTGGAACTGCTTCTTTGGCGACCAGGTCGCGCCCACGCCGGCGCAGGTCGTTGGCGGCCTGAACCAGATGTTCCTGGCCAAGCGTCTGGCCTGCTACCAGACCGGTGGCTGGGGCATTCTGATCAAGGATGTGGTCCAGGACGAGTTCAACTGGGACATGGCGATGATGCCGCTAGGGCCTGCTGGAAATCGTGGCGGGCACCTGCATTGCGATAGCTTCTCCATGTTCCAGCAGTCCAAGAACAAGCCCGAGGCGTTTGAGCTGATCAAGTACCTGACGGACAAAGAGGCTGGTGTCGGGTATGGCACGCTCATGGGATTGGCCTCCCGCTACAGCGTGTTTGAGGATCCACGCATTACGCAGAATGAGATGCTGGTGCGCATCGGCCAAACCACCGCGGAAGCATTTGAGCATCGGGGTTCCGCCAACTTGCGCAAGCAGGAGCTGCAGACGACGGTCTCGGCCCTCTTTAGCCCGGTCTGGACGGGTGATCAGGTGCTCGACGACGCGTATTTTGCCGAAGCCTCCAATGAGTTGCAGATCTTCCTGGATAAGCCGTTCGACTAGTCTCTCCATGCGAGTGCGTACTTGCTCCGGCCACGGCCGGAGCAAGTACGCGCAATCCCACTGCCTCTAGGAATGTGTGTGTCTATCCCATTGCAGAGGTAACCTACCCGTTCGGCAAGTGCTTAGTATCAAGCTAAAAGCAAGTTGGAGGTCTCTATGGATGTAGGTAGTCGACGAGCCAAGATATCCGGTGAAACGCGCAGACAGAATATCCTGGGCTATCTTTGGATATCGCCTTGGATCCTCGGTTTTATTTTATTTACAGTAGGACCAATGCTCGCTTCTGTCGTCCTTAGTTTTACGAATTATCGGATTATTACCCCTCCAAGATGGACTGGGATACGTAATTATGTCTTTGCGCTGACTCAGGATCGGCTATTTTGGCCATCCATGGGGAGAACCTTTTATTTTATGCTCATTAGTGTTCCCCTCGGTCTTTTGGGCTCATTGCTGTTGGCTGTGCTCTTGAATCAAAGAGTCCGTGGCGAGTCTGTTTTCCGTACATTTTTCTATCTGCCCTCCCTCACTCCGGCAGCGGCGGCGGCCATCCTGTGGGTGTGGCTCCTGCACTATGAGGTGGGTTTGGTGAACCATCTCCTGTCCATCATAGGCGTCAGTGGACCGCCATGGCTGGCCTCAGTTCGATGGGCCATGCCGGCGATGATCTTGATCAGTCTGTGGACGGGTATTGGCGGCGGGCGCATGATCATCTTTCTGGCCGGGCTGCAAGGTGTGTCGCAGGAGCTCTACGAAGCTGCCGACATTGATGGCGCTGGTGGATGGCGCAAGTTCCTGAATATCACCCTGCCCATGATCTCACCCACCATCTTTTTCAACTTGATCTTGGGCATCATCGGAGCCCTCCAAGTATTCACCACAGCTTTCATTGCTACAGAAGGTGGACCGGGTCGCGCTACGTGGTTCTTTGCGTTGCATATCTATTCAAATGCATTCCAGTATTTTGACATGGGCTATGCCTCCACGTTGGCCTGGATCTTGTTCCTTGTGTTGCTGGTCTTTACGCTCATCCAGCTTCGCCTGTCGGATCAATGGGTCTACTATGCGGGCAGCTGATAGCACAAGGCGAAGGGGATAACAACTATGGAAACAACATCGGTTATGCGGGCCGACAAGAGCGTCAAACATGGCAGTGAATACTGGAAGCGCTATGCTTGGCGTGGAGTGATTTACCTGTTCACCATCGCCCTGGGTATCATCTTTATGCTGCCATTTATCTGGACGCTATCCAGCGCCTTCAAGAATCCCTGGGAGCTGTATATCTTTCCACCGACCTGGATTCCGCAGGAGCCCCGACCCTACAACTTTGTGCGAGTATTTGAGGTAGTGCCCTTTGCTCGCTGGATCTATAACAGTATACTGGTCGCTTTCTTTAACGTAGCGGCCCAGGTGCTGGTGGCTTCGGCAGTAGCTTTCGGATTCTCCCGCTTCCGTTTCAAGGGACGCAATGTGCTCTTTGTGATGATGCTGAGCACCATGATGCTTCCCGTACACGTTACAATCATCCCAACCTTTTTGATGTTTAGGTATATAGGTTGGCTCGACACCCTGCTGCCACTGATCGTGCCTGCTTTCTTTGGGGGTGGGGCGTTCAATATCTTTTTGCTGCGGCAGTTCTTTATGACCATTCCCCTGGATTTTGACGAGGCCGCCTACGTAGATGGAGCTAGCTCCTTTACCATCTTTGCCAAGCTGATCATGCCTCTCTCCAAGCCGGCGATCAGCACGGTGGCGATCTTTGCCTTCCTGGGGAGCTGGAACAACTTTTTAGGGCCGCTCATCTTTCTCAACTCGGCCCGCAATTTCACCGTATCTCTGGGCATCAACTACTTTAAGGTTGCGCCGCTGGATGCCGGCGAGCCCCGCGACCATCTCTTGATGGCCGCCTCGACGCTGATCACCTTGCCGGGCATCATCCTGTTCTTTGCCGCCCAGCGCTACTTTATCAGCGGTATCGTCATGAGCGGCATCAAGGGGTAAATAGGCCATCCACTGGGATGGGCCTGACTTTTATGTGGGGATGGCGATGGCTCTAGATCTTGGGCAACGGGGCGCTTTGCGCTACCGTGTAGAGCAAGCGCCCCTGTGGCAAGGCGTGGCAACGCGCCTGCGGCTTTTGATTCTATCTGGCGAGCTTTGTGCTGGCACTCATCTGGTGGAGAGCGATCTTGCCGAGATGCTGGGTGTCAGTCGGGGGCCCGTCCGTCAAGCGCTGTCACAGCTTGAGCAAGAGGGTTTCGTCGAGATCATCCCTCGGCAAGGCGCCTATGTGCTCGAGATCACGACGGAGACGGTAAGGGAGAAATACGAACTCCGGCGCCTCTTGGAAGAGTACGCGGTGCGCCGAGCCGTTGACTGCCTGAGCGCCGTGGATATCGCCAAGTTTGAGCTCCACTGTGAGGAGATCGAGCGGGCACTTAGCACCCAGGATCTGGAGCTCTTCTACGGCGCTCAGTATCGTTTTCACCGCGCCATCGTGGCGGCCGCACAAATGCCCAGTTTGCTTCGCTTATGGGAACTGGTCGGTATGAGCGTCGGCTCGCTGATGGTGCTTAACCTCTACTATGCGGGTGGAGAGCCCTACGGTGACCACGTCTGGCAGAGCCAGACAGCGACCGGTTCTCTGACAGGGCATCGTGATCTCTTGGATGTGCTTGCTGAAGGCGATGCAGAGCGCGCCGCCTGTGCCATGCACCAGCATCTGCAGGCCGGAGAGTCGGCAGTGCTCACCGCCCTGGCCAGCGCACGACGACACTGGGATGTCCAAGACGCCTAGCGCGATCCCGGTGTCGCGCTGGCCACACCTCTCGAGAAAGGGCATCCTCGCTTGCAAACGATCGGCATCCTCCTCGCGTTTGGTATGGCGCTCTGCTGGGCAGGCTCGGGCATTGCTCTTCAGCGCCCTAGCCAGCGCATGGACGTATTTGTCGTCAGCGGCACTCGAGCGCTCTCTGGATTTGTTTTCCTCCTACCCATGATCTTTATATTGGGTCTGGCGCATCAAGTTCAGCGCTTATCTCCATCCCAATGGCTTTATCTCATCGGCTCCATCGTGGTTGGCGGTATGATCGGTGATGTTTGCTATGTTCTGGGGCTGCGCTTTATCGGCATGAGCCG
>SKLG01000102.1 GCA_007123335.1 Anaerolineae bacterium
CAAGGCGCGCCTGAATGTGGCGGGCAACGCCCTCTATGATCAGGTCTGCGGCGAGCTGGACGTCGATTTTCAGCGCTGCGGCACCCATGTGGTGGCGGTCAGCGACGCGGACCTGCAAACCCTTGAAGACCTGCGCGCCCGAGGCTGCGAGAACGGCGTGCCCGGGCTGGAGATTATCCCAGCGGAGGAGATGCGCCGCTTAGAGCCGGGGCTGACCGGCGATACCACCGGCGCGCTCTATGCCCCCAGCGGCGGCCTGGTGGACCCCTTTGGGCTGTGCATCGGCGCTGCCGAGAATGCCGTGACCAATGGCGTGACCCTGCGCCTGGGCACCGCCGTCACCGGGCTGTTGCGCGAACGAGACGGTTCGGGGGCCGAGGCCATCGTGGGCGTGACCACCGCTGAAGGCGAGCTGCGCGCCCGCTGGACGATCATCGCCGCCGGGCTGTGGGCCGACGAGCTGATGGCCCAGGCGGGGCTGAACGGTCTACGCATCACCCCGCGACGCGGCGAATACCTGGTGCTGGACAAGGCCGTCGCCGAGCAGGTGCGCGGCGTGCTGTTTCCCTGCCCCACGCCGATCAGCAAGGGTATCCTGGTCACTCGCACCATCCACGGCAACGTGCTTTTGGGCCCCAACGTCCAAGAGATCGCCGACAAGGAGGACCTGCGCACCACGGCGGAGGGACTGGAGGAGGTCATCACCGGCGCGCTGCGGCTGATGCCTGGGCTGAACATCCGGCAGGTCATCCGCACCTTTACCGGGCTGCGGGCGACGGCCAGCGGCGGCTCTTCCAACGACGATTTCCTCATCGACATCCCACCTGAGCCGAGGGGGCTGGTGGTCCTGGCGGGGATCGAGTCGCCGGGGCTCACCGCTGCACCGGCCATTGCCGAGTACGTGGCGGCGCTGCTCCGCGAGGCCGGCCTGGAGCTGGTCGAGCGACGCGAGTACGTCCCTGAGCGCGGCGTCGGGCCCGACGGCGCCATCCCGCGCTTTTCCGAGTGCTCCCGCGCCGAGCAAGAGGCGCTCATCGCTCAGGACCCGCGCTTTGGCCGCATCGTCTGCCGCTGCGAGACGGTGACCGAGGCCGAGATCGTGGCCGCCTGCCACGGCCCTATCCCGGCGCGCACCTATGACGCTATCAAGCGACGCACGCGGGTGGGCACCGGACGCTGCCAGGGCGCCTTTGACCTGCCACGGGTGCTCGAGATCATGTCCGCCGAGTTGGGCATCTCGCCGCTGGCCCTCACCCAGCGGGGCGGCGAGTCGCGCTATCTCTCGCGACCCACCAAGAGACCCCCTCCCGAAGGTCCAGGAGCAGTATGATGGGAAAACAGGGAATCTATCCTGGACCTTCGGGAGGGGAAGGGGGCTACGACGTAGCCGTCATCGGCGCGGGGCCGGCAGGGCTGGCCGTCGCCTGCGCCGCGAGGGAGGCCGGCGCCCAACGCGTATTGGTTATCGAGCGCAACACCGAACCGGGGGGCATCCTGCCGCAGTGTATCCACAATGGCTTTGGCCTGCGCATCTTTGACAGCGACCTGACCGGCCCCGAGTATGCCATGCGCTGGATCGCCCGAGCCGAGGCCCTCGACGTGGAGATCCTCCTGGATACCATGGTCCTAACTATGGATGGCGCCGGGCGCCTCACCGCGACCAATGGCCGCCAGGGGCTCATCGACATCGAGGCGCGGGCCATTGTGGCCGGCATGGGCTGCCGCGAGCGTCCCCTGGGCGCGCTGGCCATCCCCGGCGCTCGCCCGGCCGGCGTCTATACCGCCGGCACGGCGCAGCGGTTGGTGAACATGGATGGCTATATGCCCGGCGAGCGGACGGTCATCCTGGGCTCCGGCGATATCGGCATGATCATGGCCCGACGGATGACCCTCGAAGGAGCGCAGGTGGTGGCCATGGTGGAAGCCTTGCCCTATATTGGCGGCCTGCGCCGCAACCTGGTGCAGTGCGTGCGCGATTTCGGTATACCGCTCTATCTGAGCACCACGATCGTCGAGGTACGCGGCCGGGAGCGTGTGGAGGCGGTGGTCATCGCCGATGTGGACCCCGATGCGCACAGCGGGCCCGGCGGCCGCCTCCCAACAAAGGCGGGCAGCGAACGAGAGCTGGCCTGCGATACCCTGCTCCTATCGGTGGGCCTCATCCCCGAAAACGAGCTCTCGCGCATGGCCGGCGTGGCCCTCGATCCCCTCACCGGCGGCCCCCTGGTGGACGAGCGCTTGCAGACCAACGTGCCGGGGGTGTTCGCCGCCGGCAATGTGCTCCACGTCTATGACCTCGTCGACGACGTCACCGAGAGCGCCCTGCGCGCCGGGCGCTATGCGGCAGAGTACACAGGCCCCGATGAGGCTCCGTCCTCTACCGTGGCGGTGCGCGCCGGCGAGAATGTGCGCCACGTGGTGCCCCAGCGGTTGCACGCGGATATGGCCGAGGCCCATATCCAGTTCCGAGCGCGGACGCCCATCGAGGCGCCGACGCGGGCCATCGTACGCATCGACGATCAGGTGGTGGCCACGCGACGACTGCGCTATGCGCGCCCATCCGAGATGGTGACGGTGCCGCTGGGGCCAGAGGTGCGCCCGCGCCTGGCCGATGCCAGGGAGGTCAGCGTGCATCTGCTGTCTGTGGAAGAAGAGGATACGAAACGTGGCTGAGCATCAGGAGTTCATCTGCGTCACCTGCCCGATGGGCTGCGCCATCCAGGCCGTGATTGAGGATGGAGAGCTCAAGGAGATCGAAGGCGAGGCCTGCCGCCGGGGCATTGATTGGGTGCGCCAGGAGCTGTCCGATCCGCGACGCATGCTCACCACGACGGTGCAGGTGGAGGGCGGTGTGCTGCCTCTGGTGCCGGTGCGCTCGCGCGATGCCCTGCCCAAGGACGAGATATTGCCTGTCGCCGCGCTCTTGCGCCATGTGGTGCTGCAAGCGCCGGTAAAAGAGGGTCAGATCGTGGTGGCTGACGTGTTAAGTACGGGGGTAGACATTATCGCCAGCCGCGATCTTGACGCCAACGAGGAGCGTGGGCTTGGTCACCCCGATGTCTGAAATCGCTTGATCCAGGCCAGCGGTTGGCCGAGTTTGAGGCCCAACAGCCAGTAGCCCAGGATCAACCCAAACTCCCAGCGGGAAAAGAGCACCAGGCGCAGATGGGGCGGCGCAATCTGGTGCACCGACAGATACTGACCGCGTTGATAGCTCGCCACCACGGCCCATTGATAGAAGGAACGCCTTTCGTCGGGCAAATAGGCGACCAGCTTGCCCAGCAGCCTTACCACCGTGGTCGTGCCAGCGCGTTCTATCCGATAGGGCCAAAAGGCTGCGACGCGATCGACCGGCTGGAGCGCCTGATTCAATACGAGCATCTCGTTCCCCGCCTCCCTGTGTGAGCCTGATGCGTTGATCTAGGCCTATTCTAGGGCATTGGCAGGCGAGATGCGTTAAGGGAACAGAAAGACGGGCAAAAGTCGTCGTGAATCTGCCTATTCCCACCACCAGCGGGCCAGCGTTCCGCCGCCCTGCGCCGAGCTGCTCGTGAGCGCTGAACGCCCATGGCGACCTGCCTGACCGACGCTTCGGCGGGGAGTGACGCGGCGCGGCGAACGTCGCCGCGAGGTATCGGTGGTCCTGGCCTCTCTATCGCGTGCTTCGGTGTCCAGCGCGGTCAGCAGCACCAGCGCGACGATGATGAGGATGAGAATCTCCATGGACGTCCTCCCTCTTGCGTGCGAACGTTTGTTCTATGTGCCCATAATAGCACAAATGTTCGTATTGCGCAAGAGGGAGTTTTCTGTGGCGAGAGGCTCCCTCTATCTGCAGGTCGAGCGCTTGAAAGGTTGCGTCACTCGCCGCTGCCCACCGGATCGCCGGGTGGCGGCCAGGGATCGAGGGTGGCGCCCGAGGGCTCGGGTCCCGTGGGCCGATAAGGAATGCTCTCCGGCGCCGTGTAGGCCACCTGGAGATGGGGCGTGCGCAACAATGTGCTGCCCTCGTAGCGCGAGTCCATCGCCGCCGCCAGCACGCCGCTGGTGAGCAACGTGCGCTCGACAGGATAGCTGGGTTGCCCAGTGACAAACATCTCTTCCACGTTGAGGCTCAGATAGCTAAAGTGGGAGTGCGAGTTGCCGCCCTGCAATTTGAACTCGCAGGCCTGGATGCGCCCTTCCAACGCGCCGGCAAAGGCAAAGGAGTGGCTATAGCCATTGAGCATGAACACGGCTGCCTTGAGGCCATCGACATAGTCGACGACAAAGAGCGCCGGTTCCTCCACCAACTGCGGCGCCTCGTCCCAATCTCCCTCGGTCTCGATGATCGACTCGCCCGCCGCCTGGGCCAGCGCGGCGTGGGTCGGATAGGCGGCCAGCCAATCCCATACCGCCTGTCCCTCCAGGCATTGCACCGCCGCCACGCCGGTCTCGCCGCCGCTGCGCCGCTCGACCATGCACTGCAACGTCTCTAGCGCGTGAAAGCCGTATACCTCGATGGGGCCGTAGGCGATGGCGACGGCAGCTTCCACCGGCGTCTCCAGGG
>SKLG01000463.1 GCA_007123335.1 Anaerolineae bacterium
GCCGAGCGAGATTCGGTGTATGCCGAATATGCCGAGCGGGTCGGCGAGATCGTCAATGGCATTGTGCGCAACGTCGATGCGCGTACCAACGACGTGGTTCTGAGCCTGGGCAAGGCCGAGGTCTTACTTCCGCACAATGAGCAGATTCCCCATGAACGCTATCGCTTTAATCAGCGGTTGCGCGTCTATATCATCGGCGTAGATCGAGCCGGGCACGGGCCACAGATCAAGGTGTCGCGTACCCATCCCGATCTGCTGCGCCGTTTGCTAGAGCTCGAGGTGCCCGAGATATTCAACGGCATCGTCGAGATCAAGGCCATCGCCCGAGAGCCCGGTTTTCGCTCCAAAGTCGCTGTGCACGCCACACAGCAGGGAGTGGACCCGGTCGGTTCCTGTGTGGGCATGCGCGGCGTGCGCATTCGCAATATCGTCAACGAGCTCAACGGCGAAAAGATCGACGTCGTCTCTTGGTCCTCGGATATGCGCACCTTTATCGCCAACGCGCTGAGCCCGGCCAAGGTTGTGGATGTCCATCTCTTTGAGAGCGACAAGACGGCTACCGTCGTCGTTCCCGAGCGTTCTCTCTCTTTGGCCATTGGCAAAGAGGGACAGAACGCGCGCCTGGCGGCCAAATTGACCGGCTGGCGCATCGATATCAAGAGCGAAGAAGAAGCCGCCGCAGAGGCCGAGCGCCTGATGGCCGAACGAGAAGAGGCCGAGCGGCGCGCTCAAGAGCGCGAGGAGGCCCGCCGGGCCGCCGCCGAACTCTTGGCTCAGGCCGAGGCGGCCATGGCCGCTGAGGAGGCTGCTGAGCAAGAAGCGGAGGTCGAGGATGCCGTCGAATCCGTTGAGCCTTCTGTGGCGGATACCTCCGAGATCCTTGACCAGGTCAGCGACGAGGAAGAGCTTGCGTGGAGTCCCACGCCCGTATCAGAAGAGGGTGCGACGAGCAGCGAGGCTGAGCGCGGTGAGGCTGAGGAGCTGGTATCTGAGGAGGCAGAAGCCGAGCCCGTCATGGCCGAGTTGGAGGATGACCAGACCGTAGAGGCTGAGGAAGCGGGCGCCGAGGAGGCGGGCGCTGAAGAGGCGGGCGCTGAAGAGGCGGGCGCCGAAGAAGCGGTCGCTGAAGAAGCGGTCGCCGAGGAGGAATCCGCCGAGGCGCAGCCCGAATCAGCCGATGAATCTGATGAGGCAGAAGAAATGGATGTAGAGCATCCAGAGCCGTCGAAAGAGTGGGCGGAAGAAGAGACCTTTGAAGACGACGAGGACTCGAGTGATTCGCGCAGGCGTGGACGCCGCCGCGATCGTCGGCTCGAATACGATGAGCAGCTAGGTCGCGTCGTGGCCCGCAAGCGCCGCAAGCCGAGTCGCCGTAGCTGGGAGGATACCTGGCAGGACGGCAACGACGAATAACGGATTCTACAATGACCAAGCGCGTCAGGCGACAGCCACAGCGAACGTGCATAGCCTGTCGGCGAACGGCAGGTAAGCGAGATCTGGTGCGTCTCGTGCGGACGCCCGAGGGCGAGATATGGCCGGATCCTAGCGGGAAAAAGCCGGGGCGCGGGGCCTATTTGTGTGCCCGACAAGAGTGTTGGCTAAAGGCATTGGCGGATGGCAGAATCGGGCGCGCTCTCAAGGCCGAGTTGAGCGCCGCAGACCGCGCCCGAATGCAAGCCTATGCCGCCGAGCTGGGGACAGATGCAGAGTGCCCTGATGACAAGGCTACATCGGGGTCGCTGGATGCAGCGCATACGTCCGCAGCCGATCGAGATCGATAAAGCGTGAACGATGGTTAGCGATTTGAGCAAAGCAGTGGGGCGATCCGATCGCCCGCATCGTGAGCCTGTATGGCCAGGGACGTCATTGGCGTCGGTTACGACGTGCCAAGGGGAGAGAAGCCATGGCTAGTTGGTGAGCTCTACCGACTGCGTTGGGCCAAACGCCGCCGTTATTGCCCCCTTCTTTCCTCCCGCAATGTCTCTGCATGAGCGTTCTCACGCGATCACCATCTGCATGCATAATAGAAACCTTCTCGCTCAAGCCTTGCGCTACAGGCGCAGCAGGCCGGTGGCGGACGCCAGCATCTTGCACCCGTCAGGATTGCGCGGTGTTCGATCTCCTGGGCTGCGGCAGAGCGTGCGTTACATGTACATAAATAACGGTTCCACAGATTGCATACACGGAAGGGGGCACCACCATGGCATCACGATCCGATACCAAATCCTCCACAGGGCGCACATCAAACCCGAGCAACAATCGCGGCGCCGCAGAACAGTCCAAGACGATTACGCTGCCAGATCACATCACCGTGCGCGACCTGGCCGACACGATGAGCGTCAGCCCCATCGATCTGATCAAGGAGCTCATGAACGCCGGCATCATGGCCAACATCAATCAGGTGTTGGATCATGATACGGCGGCCATCGTCGCTGAGGACATGGGCTATCAGATAGAGGAGCCCGAGCCGGAGGAGAGCGAACCGCTGGTCGAAGAGATGCCCATCGAGGCGATACGTCGCCGCGAGTACAGCGAAGAGGAACTCAAGCTGCTCCGCGAGCGCCCGCCGGTGGTGACCATTTTGGGCCATGTGGATCACGGCAAGACCTCCCTCTTGGACGTCATTCGCGCGACCAATGTCCAGGCAGGCGAGGCCGGCGGCATCACCCAGCACATCGGCGCCTATCAGATCGAGACCAATGGGCGACGGATCACATTTCTAGACACACCGGGACACGAGGCGTTTACCGCCATGCGCGCCCGAGGGGCCCAGGCCACCGACATTGCCGTGCTCGTCGTGGCCGCCGACGACGGCGTTCAACCCCAAACCCGCGAAGCCATCGACCACGCCCGGGCGGCCCAGGTGCCGATTATCGTGGCCATCAACAAGATCGATCTTCCCTCGGCCAACCAGGATCGCGTACAGCAGCAGCTATCCGATATCGGCCTGGTGCCTGAGGATTGGGGCGGCGACACGATCATGGTGCCCGTCTCGGCCAAGATGAAGCAGAATATTGACTCTTTGCTGGATATGATCCTGCTCGTCTCCGACCTGGCCGAGTTCAAAGCCAACCCCCAACGCACGGCGGAGGGCATCGTCATCGAGGGCCGACTGGAACGCTCTCGCGGCGCCACCGCCACGTTGCTGGTTCAAGAGGGCACCCTCAAGGTAGGCGACGCTCTGGTCATCGGCGAGATCTATGGCAAGATTCGCGCCATGAGCGATCATACCGGCAAGAACATTCGCCGCGCCACCCCATCCATGCCGGTGGTGGTGCTCGGCCTGCGCGATGTGCCGGATGCGGGTGATCACTTTGAGGTGGTGGCGGATGACCGCAAGGCGCGCAACATCGCCGAGGATCGCGCAGCGGCCCGCGATCAACAGGTGACGCGTCATCCCTCTGCCCTCAGCCTGGAGGAGTTGTATGCGCAGGTGCAGGCCGGCGCCGTGGAGACGCTCAACCTGATCCTCAAGGCCGATGTACAGGGCAGCATCGAGCCGATCCGCGATTCGTTAGAGAGGCTCGAGATCGGTGAGCTGCGGGTCAAATTCATCCATGAAGGGGTGGGCAATATCGCCGAGTCGGACGTGAACCTGGCCGTCGCTTCCGACGCCATCGTCATCGGCTTTAACGTCAACGTCGAGCCCAGCGCCGAACGGGTCGCCGATATCGAGGGCGTCCAGATCCGCACCTATAACATCATCTACCGGCTCATTGAGGATGTGCAATTGGCCATGACCGGCATGCTCGAACCCGAGGTTCGGGAGGTCGTCCAGGGCCAGGCTGTGGTGCGCCAGGTCTTTCGGGTCTCTCGCCTGGGCGCCGTCGCCGGCGTACAGGTGACCGAGGGGCGCGCCCTGCGCAACGCCCGGGTGCGGGTCAAGCGCAACAATGCTGTCCTTCATGATGGCCCGGTATCGTCGCTCAAGCGCTTTACCGAGGATGTCCGCGAGGTGAACACCGGCTACGAATGCGGCGTCGGCGTCGCCAATTATGACGATTTTGAAGAGGGTGACATCCTCGAGTTTTACACCGAAGAGGTCGTACAACCGTAGAGAGGTGCCGGGCACTTTCTAAAGTGCCCGGCACCTAAACCGGCAGCACCGGAACCATGGCGCGCCTGGCGCAATGCTGGGAGAGACGCGCCGTGGAACCGTAGAAAGAATAGCCATGACATATCGTAGGGAGAGAGCGGGCAGCTTTATCCGCGAGGAGCTGACCCTGATGTTGCAGACCGAGATTGACGACCCCGGTCTGGTGCCGTTAGTCATTACCGATGTGGATGTGACCAAAGATCGCCGCATCGCGCGGGTATATGTGGCCGCCTACACCGGCGAAGAGGACCTGCAGGAGGGATTAAAGGCCCTGGCGCGGGCCAAGTCCGTGATGCGCAGCCGGATCGCCGAGGCGTTGCAGTGGCCCTTTGCGCCGGACCTCGAGTTCCGGCCCGATCGCTCGATCCAGCACGGCCAGCGCGTCGACGAGATCCTGGCCCAGTTGGAGCGCGAGCGCCTGGAGCGCGACGCAGAAA
>SKLG01000117.1 GCA_007123335.1 Anaerolineae bacterium
TCGAGGCCAAGCGCGATCTCGGGCGGGCGCTGCTGCATCTGGCGCGTCTGGAGTGGCTGGAGGGGGAAACGCGCTTTGTCGAGCGATTGCGTCGGGTGGCCGATCTCGCCCAGGAGCTGGGTAGCTCGCAATTCGTTACCGCCGAGGCGCTGCCCGGCGGCAAGGGCGACCGCTCCATGCTAGACCTGCTCTTGCACGCCCGCGAGGCGCGCATCACTCCGCTGGCCCGCGAGGCGTTGCGCACGTTCGATTGGGCCGACGAGCCCGCCGATGACGAGGCGCTCCCCGACCGGATGGCCGCCCATCAGCCTGTGGCCCCGGTCTCTGTGCCCCGCCCGGTGAAACCCCTCGAGTTCCTGGGCCTGGACGGCGGCCAGGTCTTTAAAGAGCGCATCGCCGTGCAGGACTGGGAGTCGATGGTGGCGCGCACGATGCTCTTTTTGTTCCTCTCCCATCCACGGGGGCTGCGTCGCGAGCGGGCCATCGACCTCCTCTGGCCAGAGGTGAGCGCGGCCAGAGGCAACAGCCTTTTTCATTCCACCCTCTATCGCGTGCGTCACGCCCTCTACAAGGACATGATCGTCCACGCACCGGGGGGAATCTACCGCATCAACCCCGAGCGCGAGTACCGCTATGACGTGGACGAGTTTCAGCGCCTGGCCCGGCTGGGGCTCAATCAAGAGGAGGCCTCCTCGGCCAGTATGCAGGCCATGGCCCGCGCCCGCGCGCTGGCGCTCTATCGCCGGCCTTTTCTCGAAACCTGCGAATACGACTGGTGCGACCAGATCCGGCGCTCTCTAGAGGACACCCTCCTGGACCTACTCTATGCCCAGGCGCGCCATATCGCCCTGAAAGGCTCGCCCGATGAGGCCGAGACCCTCTATGCCCGAGCGCTGCACATCAACCCCTTTGATGAACGCGCCCATCGCGGCATTATGTGGAGCCGAGGCGTCCGCGGGGATCGCTCGGGGGCTCTGCGCCAGTTTCAGGATTGCCGCGAGATCCTGGCGGACGAGATGGGCATCGACCCCGAGGCCGAGACGATGGATCTCTATATCCGCCTGCTGGAGGGCAGCCCCTCCGCGCCCCCGCCGATCTAGAGCCCGCTTTCGCCAAAATCGGCGCCTCTCCCTTGTACGCACCCCCAGGGTGCGTTTCCTTTTTCGCGTGATTCCTTCAAATCGATTGATCCGTGAGTGGCCATGGGTGGCCGTGAGTGTTTCGTGAGTGCCCGTGAGTATGATGGGGGCATCATTATCAAACGCTACACCATGACGTGTCTCATAAGCCAAGGGAAGGGATGTCATCATGCGCAAGACCTACTTTACCGTCGTCTATGTCGTGCTGTCGCTTGCCGCGCTGGTGTTGGCCAGTGGCGCGCCCGGCGCCTTTAGCGGAACGGGCAATATCGGCTAACCCTTCCGGTGGCATTATCTCTATGGCAAGCATCGTCCCGTAGATGATCCTGTTGCTGGCGCTGGTGGTCTCGCTGATCATCGCGTTGGTGCGCGGCGGGAGCCTGCTTCGCCTGGGGAATATCTCGTTTCACTATGGCTGGCTGGCCCTGCTGGCGTTCGGCGCGCAGACGCTGGTGATCTATGCGCGACTGCCCTATGCGCAGGGGATCCTGGCGCCACGGACGTTGTTGTTGATGGCCTCTTACGGGCTACTGTTCGTCCCGGTCATCGCCAACCGCCATCTGCCGGGCATGACGCTCATCGGCCTGGGCTTGTTGCTGAATCTGACGGTGATGGTGGCCAACGGCGGGTTCATGCCCGTGACGCCTGAGGCGCTACAACGGGCGGGCCTCAGCGGCCTGGCGCTAAGCGAAGGGCCCGGAGCGCGGCTCTATGCCACCAAGGATGTGCTCCTGCTCCGCGAGGAGACGAGGCTGTGGTTGTTGAGCGATATTCTGGTCATCCCGCCCCCGTTGGGAACCGTCTTTAGCACCGGGGACGTCTTGTTGGCCGGCGGCGCCTGCTGGTTCCTGCAAAAGATGATGGTGGGCTCGCCCCAGAAGGATCGGGCGGTAGCGGTGACAGGCCCGTCGTCGTAGCAGCCGCCTCAAGCGTTGGCGGTGTGATGGTCAGCCTCCCTGACAACAGGGACTCTGGATGGGAGCATATCGATATGGCACATGAAACAGTACAGACGATTATCGGCACCGCCATTGTGGATGCGCGGTTCCGTCAGGCGCTGCTCAAGCGGACGCGCGAGGCGTTGCACGATTTCGACCTGACGCCTGACGAACTGGAGGCGCTCAGCGGCATCCGGGCCAGCACGCTGCATGGCTTTGCCCATGAAGTGCAGCTATGGCTGAACAAGCAAACGGCGGCCGTCTATCAACCGTGACGCACCAAGGCGATCCATCGCCGGGTAGGCGCCACACATAACCTTGTAGATACCCCCACACCCGGGCGCGCAGCAATTCCCCCCAATTGCTGCGCGTCTCGATATTTTCCCCCGTCGTCAAGCCGGCCTATTTCGGCAGATGCTCCGCCGCCCAGGCGATGTCCAGCTCCGCCAGCGTGCCCTGGGTGGGCGCGCCGCTCTCGCGCTCCCAGCCCATCATCTCGTAATAGACGTGCACCGCCTCGTCCAGCACCTCGGGGTCGATCCCTCCCTCGGCAAGGGCGCCGCTGGTGGTGGGGCCATAGCTACGCAGCGCCAGCCGGTCGTCGGCGGCGGTGAACCCCTCGCGCAGGTTAAAGATCCGCGCCAGGGTCAGCGCCCGCTCGCCCAGCTTGAAATACTCGTAGGTGCTGACGTCCCAGCCGGTGGCGGCGTTGAGCAGGCGCATGCGCTGTTCGTCGCTCCAGGGCACAAAGGCGCACACCGTCAGGCAGTTGCGCGAGACCTTGTTCACCGTGTTGTACTTGAACGCGCGCACCTTCTCCGGCCCCAGGCTCTCTAACGCCATCGGCTCCAAGATGCCCATGGGGCGCACCAGGCCGTCGGGCTGAAAGCCTTGCTCATTGGTGTTGACCATGGCCGGATCGTGGAAGGAGTGGTTGTGGTCGGCGCCGGTGGGCGACACCGCATAGCCGATGGCGATGCCCCGCTTGTAGCGTGGCTCGTGCATCGGGTACTCCTGGCCCTTGACCTGCATGGCATAGCGCGCCGCGTCGCCGCCGATGCGCGCCGCTGCCCGCTTGGTGCCCTCGGCCAGCAGATCGCCCAGGCCCTGGCGGTGGGCGATTTTGTCCACCATCTGCACCACCGCGTCGGCGTTGCCAAAGCGCAGATCGATGCCGTCGGTGTCCTCCAGCGTCAGCAGGCCGTTCTCAAAGCACTCCATGGCAAATGCGATGGTCACGCCGGCGCCGATGGAATCGAGGGAGTGGGCGTTGCACAGCTCGGTGGCCTTGGACACGGCGACGATATCGGTAACGCCGCAGGTGGAGCCCAGCGCGCCAAACGACTCGTACTCGGGCCCGCCATAGTCCGAGTCGAGGGCATAGGGCGCCTCGGCCTTGACCACCTTCTTACAGCGCATAGCGCAGGCCCAGCAGCCCTCCATGCCGGTGCCGATCTTTTCCATGAACACGTCGGCGCTGAGCTCGATGGCGTTCTCCAGCTCGCCATCGCGAAAGTTGCGGATGGGCAGGTTGCCGGAATAGACGCCACCCTCGATGCCCACGCCGGTGCCATACTTGGCCATGGAGCCGCCCTTGCCGGCGCGGATATCCTGCGCCATCTCGCGGGCCAAGGCGCGGATCGTCTCCTCGTCGGCGGCGCCCAGGGGCTGGGTGCCCAGCGAGGCCACGGCCTTGAGCTTTTTGGAGCCCATGACGGCGCCCATGCCGGTGCGCCCGGCGGCGTCCTTGAGGCCGTCCATGATACAGGCATAGCGCACCTGGTTCTCGCCGCCGGGGCCGATCATGGCCATGTCGATATGCTCGTCGCCTAGCTCCTGGCGGATGGCCGCCTGGGTCTCTTTGGTGGTCTTGCCCCACAGGTGGCGGGCGTCGCGGATCTCCACCTCGCCATCCTTGATCCACAGATACACCGGCTCCTCCGCCGCGCCCTCGACGATGAGGGCGTCAAACCCGGCGCGTTTGAACTGCGCCGACCAGAATCCGCCCACCTCGGCGGCGCCAAAGCCGCCGGTGAGCGGCGATTTGGCGCCCACGGCGCTCCGCGTGGCGCCGGAAAAGGCCAGCCCGGTGAGCACGCCGGGGGCAAAGATCAGCTTGTTCTGCGGCCCCAGCGGATCGGCGCCGGCGGGCACTTCTTTGAGCAACACGTCGGCGATGACGTTCCAGCCGCCCATGTAGCGCCGCCAAAAGATGGGGCCGGGATGCTCGACGGTGACGGTGCGCTCCGTCAGGTTCACCCGCAACAGCTTGTCGTGAAAGGATCTAGTCATGATTTCCTCCTTGAAAGCTCCAGGGCGCCAAAGCGCCCGACGCGGTCAAGATCATAGACGACGGTGAGTCAGGGTTCTTGATCCCGACCCTCTCGGCTAGGACGCAAAGGTGACGGCGTACAACTCGGCGGTGCGCAGGCGAAAGCGCAGCGTCACCGGCGA
>SKLG01000344.1 GCA_007123335.1 Anaerolineae bacterium
CAACGGCCCCACTACTCACATCGCCATCATCGGCGCCGGCCCCGGCGGCTATGTTGCCGCCCTGCGCGCTGCCCAGCTCGGCGCCCGTGTCACCCTGATCGAAAAGGAATACGTCGGCGGCGTCTGCCTCAATGTGGGCTGCATCCCCACCAAGGCGTTGCTGCGCGGCGCCGAGGTTCTGAGCGTGGTCAAAGACGCCGACCGCTTTGGCGTCGAGGTCGAGAATGTCTCCTTTGACTGGGCTGCCTTGCAGCCACACAAGGAGCGCACCGTGACGACCATGGTCAAGGGGGTGCGCCTCCTGCTCGATCGCGCCGGCGTAGAGCTCATCGAGGGCGAGGCCCGCTTCATGCGCGCCAATACCCTGCGCGTGCGTACCGAGGAGGGTGAGCGGACCGTCGAAGCGAACAAGATCATCATCGCCACCGGCTCGCGGCCGCTGGTTGTGCCCATCCCTGGCCTGGACGACCCCGACATTCTCGACTCTACCGGAGCGCTGAACTTGCAAGCGCTGCCGCAGAGCATGGGCATCATCGGCGGGGGCGCCATCGGCCTGGAGTGGGCCAGTCTCTTTCATACCTTTGGCGTCGAGGTGACGCTGATCGAGATGCTGCCTCGGCTGGCGCCACTCATGGATGCCTCCATCGGCGAGGGCCTGGCCTGGACCTTTGAGCAGCAGGGGATCGACGTACGCACCGGCACCCGCGTCACCAAGATCGAGCACACCGACGCGGGCCATCGCCTCTTTATGTCGTCAGAGGATGGCGAAGACGAGGTGGAGGTCGAGCGGGTGCTCGCGGCCATCGGGCGGGCGCCCAACGTCGAGAATCTAGGCTTGGAGACGGTGGGTATCCAGCCCTCTCGGCTCGGCATTGCCGTGGACAATCGCATGCGCACCGTGGTGCCCGACATCTATGCCATCGGCGATGTGGCTGCCGAGGGGCCGATGCTGGCGCACGTGGCCTCCCACCAGGGCATCGTGGCGGTGGAGGACGCGCTGGGGCATCGCGGCGCGGCGATGGATTATACCGCCGTGCCGAGCTGCATCTTTTGCGTCCCCGAGGCGTCCAGTGTGGGCCTCAGCGAGGAGCAGGCCCGGGACGAGGGTTATGACGTAGAGACGGGCACATTCAGCCTGGCCAACAACGGCAAGGCGCAGGCCTATGGCGACACCGACGGCTTTATCAAGATCGTCGCCGAGCGAGAGATGGGCGCTGTGCTGGGCCTGCACATCGTCGGCCCCCACGCCAGCGACCTGATCCAGGAGGGCACCGCGCTACTGGGCCTGGAGGCGACTCTGGAGGAGGTGTTCCACCTCATCCATCCCCATCCCACGCTGAGCGAATCCATCCACGAGGCCGCGCTGGCTGTGCGCAAACGGGCAATACACCTGCCGGCGGCGCGCTGACGGCTATCCAGGTGCCGGGCACTTTCTGAAGTGCCCGGCACCTTTGCCGGCCTCTCTCTCACCCCCACCACGCCTCGAAAAAGGCGCGAATGTTCTCCAGCGGATACCCCTGGTTGAACTCGGCCTGGCCGATGACGCCGCCGGCGCTGTACCCAGCGCCATCATCCCACAGCGCCGCCTTGACCCGTGCCACCGCGGCGTGCACCTCCTGCGGCGTGCCAAAGGGGAGCACATACTGGCGATCCATCTCCCCCCAAAAGGTGATCTGCCCCTTGAAGCGCTGGCCAATCTCCTCGATGGGCATGGTAAAGAGCTGGGAGTTGATGGCGTCCACGCCGATCTCGATGAGATGCGGGTAGAGGTCCATGATATAACCGTCCGAGTGCATAAAGGCGAACTTGCCGTGGCTGTGGGCGAGATCGACATAATCCTTGTACAACGGCTTAAAGTATTCGACCCACATGGCCGGCGAGATGAGCAGCGCGTGCTTGGAGCCCCAATCGTCCATGAACATCAGCGCGTCCACGTCGGTGCGCACAATGTGCTCGGCGTGCCGCACATAGTAGTCGTGGATCATCTCCAACAGCTTGAACACCTCGGGCACGCCCCAGGCCAGGTCCATATAGACATTCTCCGACCCGCGAACGAATTGCAGCCGCTCAAAGGGGCGTGGCGTGCCCAGCAGGACAAAGCGGTCGCTCTCGGCGCAGGTGCGGTTCACCTCCTCGAACCCCTGGCCCAGCAGGTGATAGGGCGGGCGCCAGTGATCGAGATCGCGCCAATCGGCCAGGGCCGGCGCCTTGACCTCGCCGATCATCCCCCGCTGGATGGTCAGCCAGCGGCTGCCCCAGACATCGGTAAACTCGCCCGGCTCGTACAGCGCCGACTCGTCCGCCGGATCGCGGTAGCCGCTGGGGCCGAAATCACGCGGGTACTCGTCCAACAGCGCCTGCAACGCCTCCTCGCGGCCAAAGAATGCCGCCGGCAGCGTCCACACATCCCGCGCCGGGCGATCCACCCCCTCAAAGCGCAACGTGCGGATGACGCGCTCCCTCGGCGTGAGCGTCATGCGTCCGCCTCCTCCTGACACTCCGCGGATTCGGCATAGATCCCCTCGCGTCGCCACACATCGAGGATCAGGTCATAGCGTCGCAGCGGCATCCCGGTATAGATGCAGTTGCTGGTGGAAAAGATATAGCCGCCGCCGGGCATGCCGTGTTGCAGCGCATAGCGCGCCGAGGCGATGACCTCCTCGTCGGTGCCGGAGCTGAGCAGGCCACAGTTCACGTTGCCGATGAGCGTCACCCGGTCGCCCACCAATCGCTTGACCACGGCCATGTCCACGTCGCCCTGCGGATCGAGGGAATGCAGGGCTTCGGGCGCGGCGGCCACCAGGTCGTCCAGGATGGGCATGATGTTGCCGTCGGTGTGCTTGATAGAGTAGAACCCCAGCGACCGATAGCCGGCGATCAGCCGCGTCAAAAAGGGCGTCACCACCTCGCTGAACAGGCTGGGGCGCACAAAGGGGCCGTTGTTAAAGCAATAGTCGGAGCAGAGGGCGAACCCGTCGAGGCCGCCGTGCCGGCGCAGCGTCTCGGCCTCCTCCAGCGCCTCGTCCACCCGGCGGTCGGCCTCGGCCAGCACCTCGTCGCGCTCCTCGTACACCTTGACCGCCCATTCCAGCATCTTGTCGCCGCTGGGGATGGAATAGGTGGCGTCGCCGTGCTTCATCAGGAAGTAGCGGTCGCCGGTGCGCTCGCGGATGCGGTCGATGAGGTGCAGCGTTTCGTCCATCCGCCGCGGGTTGGGGTGGATAAAGATGGCGTCGTGCTCATAGCGCTCGGCGGTGCGGATATAGATGTCGGCCATCTCGCGGCGATGAAGCTCTTGCTCCTCCGGCGACATCTGGTCCCACTGGTCGTACTTGCGATGCGAGGGGTGGACCTTGCCAAAGGCCTCCATGGTCAGGAAAAAGACCAGCTCAAAGTGGGGCACGCGCCCGGTGAGGGGCCGGCGCTCCAGGGCGGCGATGAAGCGTTCGCGCGGTGTCATGGCCATGGTCATTCGGCTCCGGCGGAGGGGTAGCGGTAGGCCTGGGCCATGCGATACAGCGCCAGAATATTCTCCACCGGCACCTCGGGCAGGATGTTATGGATCGGGTTGACCACATAACCCCCGCCCGGCGCCATGATCTCCAGCACCTCCTGGGCCTCAACGGCCACCTGCTCCGCCGTGCCAAAGGGGAAGGTGCGCTGGGTGGAGATGGCGCCGCCCCAAAAGACGAGCTGATCGCCATACTCGCGCTTGAGGGTGGCCAGGTCCATGCCCGCCGCCGTCCACTGCACCGGGTTCAGGCAGTCGATGCCCGCGTCGATAAAGTAGGGCACCAGGCGCGGCACCGAGCCGCAGCAGTGGATCCAGGTCTTGACGCCGGGTAAGCGGTGGACGACGTCGGAGCACAGCTTCCAGGCCGGCACATAGAAATCGCGGAATAGCTCGGGCCGGAACCATTCGCGGTCCTGGGTGCCGAAATCAGAGAGGTTCACCGCCAGCACGTCGATGTAATCGCCCACGGCTTGCAAATACTGCTCGATGCACGACGCCGCCGCCTCGGCGGCGCGCATCATGTAATCCTCGCAGTAGGCCGGCTCGGTCATCATCTGGATGGCCCACCAGTAGAGGTCGCCATAGCCGGAGGGCGTCATCGCCGGCGACTCGGCTACCAGCGAGCGCTCGCTGCTGGCGTACAGCTCCTTCGCCCGTTGCTCCTGGGAGCGCAGCAGCTCCTCGCTCAGCGTCGACGTGAATTGCCACTCGGAGGGTGGCATCGGCTCGGCGCTCAGCGGATCGCGATGCCGCCCGGGGATGCGGTCAAAGAACCAGCCCCCGGCGGGGAGGCGCGTGTTGGGTGGATCGCCGGGCTGCCAGGGGATTTCGAGGCTGCCATCCTCCAGCACCACCGGGTCAAATTCGACGGGCACGTCAAAGGTCTGACCATCCCAGAAGGTAAAGGGCTTCCAGGGGCCATAGTGGGTGCCAAAGAACCAGTTCTCCTTGGGCAGCATGACGAAATCGACGCCCAGGGCGTCCATGACGTCAGTGTCCACGTCGGCCAGCA
>SKLG01000254.1 GCA_007123335.1 Anaerolineae bacterium
CAGACCTACCTGCGGCGCGCCATCATGCATCGTCGCGACGAGTTCTACCTATCGGGCAAGGGGGGCATCGTGCCGGCGCGGGATATCCTGCTGGGCATCGAGGCCGGCCTCTACTGGCTGGGCACCGACCACTTTGACGTGTGGGAGATGGATTTCATCCGCTCCATGGACGCCTACGACGTGGCCTTTGGCCCCGGCGGGACGTTAGAGGGGATCAAAAAGGCCCAGGAACAGGGCAAGGTGCGCTTTATCGGCGTCACCTCGCACTGTCCGGATTATGTCAATGCTTTTATCGACACCGGCGAGGTGGACACGGCCATGTTCTTTGCCAACCCGGTGTTCCCCTATGGCGTGCGCGAGATCCTGCCCCACGCTCGCGCCCATGGCGTGGGCACGCTGGGGATGCGCCCCACCGATCAGGTCCAGATCCGGCCCATCGACAAGAGCCTGCTGTGGGCGCTGCACTCGGGGATCGACGTGGCCATCAGCGGGATGTACACCATGCAGGAGGCGCAGGAGAATGTGGCCGTGGCCAACGCCCAGCCGAGCGCCGACGAGCTACAGGCGCTGCGCGACGCCTTTGCCGCCGTGCCCGAGCATGGCTGCCACAACTGCTTTCAGTGCAAATGCCCGTTCAACATCCCGGTGCAGCGCTTGGCCACTTACCTGAACTGGCGCGCCGCGTATGGCCTCGCGGAAGAGCTAGAGGCCGCGCTGCGCAAGGAGGCGACGCGGGCCGCCGATTTCGTCGCCTTTTGCGACCGCTGCGGGCTGTGCGAGGCGCAGTGCAGCTATGGCGTGCCGCTGGTGTCCTTCGTCAAGCGCGCCGTCCGCGAGCTGGCGGGATAGGAGGGACCGTTATGATGCGTATCGTCGCCATCGTCGCCGGCGTCGTCGTCTTTGTCGTCGCCGGCGTCTGGCTGGGGCTGCGCATCAAGCCCAAGCCCTTTCCCCCGTTCGCCCAGCAGGCGCCAGCGCCCGATTTCGCGCCGTTGCCTGAGGATCTGCCCGCTCCGGTGGCCCGCTTCTATCAGCAGCTCTACGGCCAGCACGTGCCCCTCATCGAGTCGGCGGTGATCTCGGGGCGCGCCGTGTTGCGCCCCATGGGGAACATCGCTTTTCCGGCGCGCTTTCGCTTCATCCACGATGCCGGCCAGGGCTACCGCCACTATATCGAGGCGACGCTGTTCGGGCTGCCCATCATGACCGTCAACGAGTGGTATCTGGAGGGCAAGGGGCGCATGGAGCTGCCCTTTGGGATAAGCGAGGGGCCACAGATCGATCAGGGCGCTAACCTGGGGCTGTGGGCCGAGTCGCTCTGGTTGCCGGCGATCCTCGTCACCGATCCCAGGGTGCGCTGGGAGCCGGTGGATGCGTACACGGCGCTGCTGGTGGTGCCCTTTGGCGAGGGCGAGGAGCGCTTCGTGGCCCGCTTTGATCCCCAGACCGACAACCTGCGCCTGTTGGAGGCGATGCGCTACAAGGACGCCGACGCCGAGAAGAAGACGTTGTGGCTCACCGAGGCGGTTGAGTGGGGCCGGCTCGATGGACGCCTGACGCTGGTCGTGGGCGCGGTCACCTGGTTCGACCAGGGGCGGCCATGGGCGGTGTTCACCGTCGAGGAGACGGTCTATAACGCCGATGTGAGCGCCTATATCCGCGCCAGCGGTCCATGACCCCTTGGGAGAGTCCGGCTAAGAGCCGACGCTTTCGCCGCGCAGCAGCCCAGCGCCGGCTCGCCTATGTGTCGCTATAATCCACCACCCTGGTAGGGCAAGAGAAGCCTCATCGACTGTCATCATAGGTCAAGGGGCCGACGGTGCCAAAGTGCGCGCCGACGAGCTGGAGATCCTCTGTACAGGGTATTGCTGAAATGCAATCGCCCTCGTCAGACACGCTATACAACGTGCTCACGCCGGCGTCGGTGACGATGTAGGCGGGATCCCCGACGATCACGGGTGGCCTTGGCCTCGACGAGGCGACGGTTACGCCGACCGCGCCGATCAAGAGGATCACGCCGGCGGCGACGGCGACGATCCACCAGGAGAAGGGTTTGCGAACGCCCGGCGCTTCAGGCACCCTGAAGGTGATCCCAGGCCCCTGCGCATAGTTTTCGTCGGGGTTCGCCACATCGATCATGTCCATGCGAAAGCGCACATTGCCGGCGGGAGCCGTCGGCGGCACCTCGATCCGCACCGAAAATCGCTGGGTAGCGGCGGTGCCCAAGAGGTACTCGGCCTCGCCGACCAGGCTGATCCACGGCGCCGTTGCCGGGTCATCGGGCACGATCCGCGCGCGACCGCGGATGGGGCGACCGAGGGCGTTGAACACGGTAAAGGTCGCCTCTCCGGTGCGGTCGTCACGGAGGGACACGGTGTTGCTGAGGGTAGTGATGGCAAAGGGATTGGCCATGGTAGCCCTCCTATTGACCGAGCAGGCCGGCGCTGGGCGAGAGCGCCGATCCCAAGCTACAACACTTGAGGCGGATGCCGTTCATCGCCGTGTCATCGCCCCAGCCCTGGTCGCCCTCGATCCGCACCTGTGCAGCGCATACATAGCTTCCCGCTGGACATGTGGCCCATGCGCCCCAAGAGCCCCAGAAGCCATCGCCCGGCCTGAGTTCCGCCACTTCTTCGGGGGAGCCCAGTAGACGAATATGCTCTGCCGATAGCGCTTGGGCCTCTAACTCTATAGTGTCTACACGGTTTGCCACCAGAGTTTGAGCCTTGAGCTCTTCGGCCTCCACACGTTTTGCCACCAGATCCCCAGCGTCCGCGCGGGTTGTCATCAGAGACTGGGTATCTACACGGTCTGCCGTCACCATCCCAGTCTGTGGCAAACAGCCGCCTTGAGCAGCTACACACAGCCCGCCTTGAGGGATCACCATGTGCGCCTGGGAGGCGCCATCCCCCACGATGACGTTGACGCCGTTGCCGTCCCTATCCACATAGATGCCGTCGGTGAGCTGCACGGCATAGGGAACCGGCGCGATGCGCTGGCGCGGCGCCATCTCCTGGCCCTTGCCCACCTGGACGCTGACGTATAGGGGTTTTCTAAAGGCCGAGGCGAGAATGGGATTGCCCGACTGGTCGCCCAGCAGCACGGTGAATAGGCCGGCACGCACCATCTCGTTGGCCAGCGTCTCGGTGTGTATCGCCTCGCCCCCGCTAGGCGTGGTATACAGCCGGAGGGTGATGTCGTGGGGGCCATCCACCGGCGTGCCGTCGGTGCTGCGCAGCATGCCCTGGTAGCTGATGACGTTGGGCACGCCGCTGAGGGTCGTTAGCGGTCCCGCCTGCGCCCAGGCCGGAAAGCCATTTCCGGTGAGGGCCAGGGCGCCCGCCGCGCTCAAGAGGATGAGCGTGGCAAAGCCTACGATCTGTGCGCAGAATTGCAGCTTTTTGAGCATTCTGACACCTCCGTCATGATCGCGCCGCCGGTGCCCTGGGTGGGAACCGGCAACGCACTCCCGCAACGTAAACGATGTATCAAAAACAGCCGAGCGGATTCATGCTCGGCCGGGAGTCAGGCAGATGCGGATGCACCCCGGCGTGATCCGCACTCTACATGGAGGAGTCAATAGATAGGTATCAGCAACAGATGATATCCGTAAAGGGCAAAGCGACTATAACAAGAACAGGCAGGAAGTACAGGGCCAAAGACTAAAAAAGAGCGCCTATCCATATAAGTATGTCTATTCTACTATAATCATAGTAGCCGATTATGACTCGAAAGTCAAGCCTTTTGGGGGTTTTTCGCCTATTGCCGCAAGGATCGAGCCATCCATCCATCGGAGCACCGCGAGTACCGATGTCTTTGACAAAATGCTTCCATAATTTGCAAGTATAACTATGAAAAATTCATATAACTATAGTATTGACAAAAGAAATTTCGTATGCTATAAGAAATAGGGTTAATTGTTCTCTCATCATCGCTCAAGGAGACTCAATGTCACGCAGTCGCCCGGCTTTCACAATTCGTATGCTGTTGCTCCTCTCCCTGCTTACCGCAATTGCCAACCCATGGTTGGGTGCCCGCGCTGATCAAGCGATTCGCTCTGGGGACGACAGGGCAACCGTGCACATACTCTCAGCAACACCCGCGACTTATCACTCTCAAGCCCCTGTGTCTGTTGCCAGACAGGCGACCACGCATTCGGTATCTATTGATGGCGTAAACGTCCAGGTAGCGCTCCCCTTTAACGTCAATGCCTTCTTGGCGTCTGATCCAACCGATGCCGTGCAAACCGCCAGAACCGCCTCCACAGAGGACGAGATCGAGGTCTCTATCACCGTCGTCCCCCATGGTTTCGCCCCTCCTTCGGAGAATCTCCCGCTGGCGGAACCTGGGGGCGCCGCCGAGTACCTCGCTCTCCTCCGCCATGAGCGGCTTGCCCAGGGCGGCGATCCGATGGCTGCGCCAAGTATATCCCTGTTTGGCCAACCTGTCGATGGGATCATGAGCTCTGTGGCGATAGGCTCGCCCCCCCAACCAGCGTCCATCGCCGAATGGGTTGG
>SKLG01000335.1 GCA_007123335.1 Anaerolineae bacterium
GCCTACCTCGCCGATCAAAAACGCTTCTCCCGTCATTATCACACCATCGGACAGGGTGTCAACCTCGGAGCAGAGGCGACATGGATCGTCAAGATGACGGCACGGGGATGCTCTGCTAGAATGACCCCACCTGTTGAGGAAGGAACGCCTTGAGCAAAAAGCTGCCGAATGAGATCGAACAGCGGATGGCCAAAGCATAAGCCGGACCGCAACCCTCAAAGAGCGTTTCCAAACAAAAGATCGATGAAAAGGAGCAAGTCATGCCCGAGAAAACATACCTGACCGAGGACGAAAAGCTGCTGCGCAAGCCTCCGGTCGACCAACCCCCCTTCACCGACACCGACCCCTGGCGCGTGTTGCGCATTCAGGGCGAGTTTGTCGCCGGCTTTGACGCGCTGGCCGAGCTGGGCCCGGCGGTCTCGATATTCGGCTCGGCGCGCACCTCGCCGGATGACCCCATGTACGAGGCCACCGTCGAGACCGCCCGCCTGCTAGCCCAGGCGGGGCTGGCCATCATCACCGGCGGCGGTCCGGGGATCATGGAGGCCGGCAACAAGGGCGCACAACTGGGCGGCGGGACATCGGTGGGGCTTACCATCCAACTGCCTTTCGAGGAGGGTGCGAATCCCTATATGGATCTGCCGATCGACTTTCGCTACTTTTTCGTCCGTAAGACCATGTTCGTCAAGTATGCCCAGGCATTCGTCATCTTTCCCGGCGGCTTTGGCACCATGGACGAGCTATTTGAGGCGCTGACCCTGATCCAGACCGGCAAGATCCCCAACTTTATCGTCATCCTGTTCGGCTCCGAGTACTGGGCAGGCTTGTTAAGTTGGCTGCGAGAGAAGATGCTGGCTGAGGGCAAGATATCCCCCATAGACCTGGAACGCCTCATCATCACCGATTCACCGCAACAGGTATGCGACCTGGTCTTTGAGGCCATGGCGCAGAGCGACGAATAAGCCAGGGCCGCATTAGGCTGAATGTGCGGCGATATCGTCAAGGGTCGGCTCAGCCGAAAAGGCGTCCGATATACCAGAGCACCAACGCGTCGACGTAGAGCATGACCCAGAAGGTGGTGATGACCAAAAAGGGCGCAAAGGGGATGGCGGTCTTGCGGCCGGCGACGCCGCTGACCAGCAGCACAACGCCGACGACGCCGCCCAGCAAAAAAGAACCGAACACGGCAGCCAGGGCGCCGGGCAAGCCGGTGAGCAGGCCAACCAGAGCGGCCAGCTTGACGTCGCCGGCGCCCATGGCCTTTGGCGCCACCAGCCAGATCAACAAAAAGATGCCGAAAGCGATGGCGCCGCCCAGCACCTGACTGAGCATGGCCAGTCCTCGCGGCGTTAGCGGCACGGCCGGCCCAAGCAGGAGCTGTAACAGGCCATAGTGGCCATAAATCGGCTCCAACAAAAGTCCTTGCAAAGGAACCGCTGCGAGCGCCACCGCGATGGCTGGCAGTACGACCACATTGGGCACGATGCGCTGTTCCAGGTCGATGACCAACAGCGCGAAAAGAAGGCTGCTCCAAAACGTGGCCAGCAGCAGACGCGCCCCCGGGCCATAGTGTCGCCAGAGGAGGGCAAAGAGCAGCGCCGTCAGCGCCTCGACCAACACCACCCGCAGAGGGATCGCCGCGCCGCAGTTGCGGCAGCGACCGCGCAAGGCAAGATAGCTGATCACCGGGATCAGGTCGCGGGGCGTCAGTTGGCGGTTGCAGGCGGGGCAGCGGGATGCCGGATGCAACACCGATTGCCCCGCCGGCACGCGATCGATGACGACGTTGAGAAAGCTGCCGACGGCGGCGCCGACGAGGGCGTATAGAAGCATGAGGATCATGGGCATCACACCTTTTTCATGGCCAGGCCCAGGTTGGTCATATAGTCGGCCACGGGCAGGTTCACCGGGGCCGGTAGAGGCGAGGGCGGCACCTCCACCCGACGATCGATGACGTTGCGCAGGTGGGCCACGTGCTCGGCCTTGCCCAGCTCGCGACCGCTTACATAGACCGGCGTGCCAGCCTCGATGGGGGCGCTGCGGTGGGCATCGTTATAAAAACGCACCGTCTGTAGGAGCTCGTGGACCAGACGGTCGAGGCGGCCTTGATCATCCAGACCGTTCTTGTCCAGGGCAAAAGCGCGCATGATCGCCGGCCAGAAATCGACCACCAGAATGATGTCCAGCGCGTCGCGCTCGAGGTTGACCAGGATGGCCTGCTCCGCGCCTCCTGCGCCGTGCACGGCACGGATCAGCGCCAACGGCTTGAGATCCATGATCCACGGCCGCACGTCGGCCGCCTGCAGCGCATGAACCTGGGCATCCACCATCTCCCGCGGCACACCCAAGAGATAGATCCGTTGGCGCTCCTTGTCGATAGGCGCCGCCTGCCAGGAAAGGTAGAGGTCCTCCAGCGAGATGGGCATCTCCTTGCGCGCCTCACGGGAGATGGCCTCGCGCAGCATGGCGGCTTGCAGGTTGGGCATGGTCAGCAAGCGCGGGATGGTGCGCAGGCCACTCATGGCGGTGATGACGTGCTCGCGATCGAGCCCGTTCTCCAGGATCACCTCAGCGATGATTTCGCCCATGGCGACCACATCGGTAACCAGGCCATCGACGACCAGGCCGTTGGGCAGCGATCGGCTGCCGAATACGTGCACGTTGCCGCTGCGCATGGCGAGAAAGCGTAGATCGGTGGTCTCGAACACCATCGTCGCCACATCGGGTTTCTTGGCGCCAAACAGGTTCATAGACAGGAAATCCTTACGGAATAATGAGCGTGGTGCCGACCAGGATGCGCGAGCCTCTTAGCCCATTGGCCGCCTGAATCGCCCGCACCGTGGTGCCATAGCGCATGGCGAGACCATAGAGCGTATCGCCGGGCTGTACCACGTGGCGGCGCACGGCCGGCGGCGGCGGATGGCGATCTGATCGCGGCCCACCGGGCGGCGCCGACGGCCCGGTGCCGATAGCGATGGGCGGATAGCCGGTCCAGCCCGCAGGCGGGATGATGATGCGCTGATAGACACGGATGATATAGGTGTTCATATCGTTAGCGAGCATGATCAGCGACACCGTCGTGTCATAGGTGTTGGCGATGGAAAAGAGCGACTCGCCGGGTTGGACGATATGAATGATGGGCCCAGGCTGCATGGAGGCGGGCACAAAGATGGCCTGATAGGCATAGATCGTGGAATGGCGCAGATTATTAAGCACCGTGAGCGCCCAGACCGTAGTATTATAATCTCTTGCAATGGAATGTAGCGTCTCGCCAGGCTGCACGATGTGCACAATGGGGCCGGCAGGGATCACATCGCTGGCCGGCAAGATGATGACGTCGCCGGCGCGCAGCCGATAACTCATCATGGCGTTGGCCTGCATGATCGCCTGCACGGTGGTGCTATAGCTGCGTGCCAGGCTAAAGAGGGTGTCGCCTGGACGCACCGTGTACTCGGTAGGCTCGGGTAGAACGATGGGCACCGGCGTCGACGTCGGCGCGATGGTGGGCGGAGGCGTGATAAAGGTGGGTGTGGGGGTGGCATAGATCGTAGGGCTCGGCGTGATACCCGGAACTGGCGTGCCACAATAGATCACCAGCAACTCCATGCCAGCGAGAGCCTCCTCCCCGGAGGGCCTGATAGCCAGCGCCGCACGGAATTGGGCCAACGACTCGGTGCAGCGGTTTTCGGTCATGAGCTGATAGCCATAGTTCACATGGGCATAGTACTTGGTGTCCATGATCTGGGGATAGCCAGGCTCGATGGCGATGATCTCTTCGATGAGCAGCAACACCAGGGGCCAATTCTGCGCGTTCCAGGCATCGTTCAGTTGCGCGACCAAATCATCGATGGGCGCCATGAGCACCCCTCTTGCCGACACCCCGGCTCCCCAAGGAGCGCCATACACCCACTGCGATGGGGATGGCAGCTCTATCTCCTTGGCTGCTGCCCTCTGGCCCATGCCTCTGAGGCCCAGAGCAACCTGGATCAGGCAGAACACCACCAGGGCGATGGGCGCCAGTTTTCTCAACGCCGCTGGGACACGCCGCAACAGATCGATGGCCGCCTGCCAACGCATCATCTTTTCTCTCCTCGCACCTGCCACCTCAGCGGGCTCGCATGATCGCTGACGCCGTCATCTTGGCCAGCGTTTTCTTGCAAGCCAGCATCATCACGCCCTTCATCCTGCTCTGGAGTAAGTATCGACGACTCGGGGGTAAAGGATGTATGTACGATGGTTAAATCGGCGCGCCCCACCGCCGGACCATCGGGCCCCATCGTGATATTGTCGAGAACAAAGGTGTCATAGGCTCTATCGGCCGCATGGATGAAAAAGCGCAGCAGATGGGGCGCATAGCCACGGGCCTCTAACACGAAACGCTCCATCTGGAACAACGCCGATTGCTCCTCTGTTGCACCGATGCTCAAGGCGGTGGCTTCCAGGCGCACGAGCTGGGCGTTATAGCGCCGGGCATATTCATAGTAGCGTGACAGCTCTTCGGTAGC
>SKLG01000402.1 GCA_007123335.1 Anaerolineae bacterium
CCCGCTATCCGATCAAGACGATCAACTTTCAGGATGACACCTTTACGCTGGACATCGACTGGACGCTCGAGTTCTGCCGCGCCTATGGCGCCGAGTTCGAGCTGCCCTTCTGGGTCAACACTCGCGCCGAGCGCCTCCTCGATGAGCGGGTGGTGGGCGCGCTGGCCGAGGCCGGCTGTGTCGGTGTGCGCATCGGCGTGGAGAATGGCGACGAGGCGCTGCGCCGCAGTGTGCTCAAGCGCACCATGAGCAATGAGGAGCTGATCCGCGCTTTTGATCTGGCCCGCCGCTACGGGCTCAAGACTTATACTTGCAACATGATCGGCGTGCCCGGCGAGACGCCGGAGACGATCCAGGCCACTATTGCGCTGAACCGCCGCCTCGCCCCCGATCAGTTCCAGTTCTCGGTGTTCTATCCGTATCCGATGACGGAGCTATTCGACACTTGCACCTCTCAGGGGCTGCTCAAGGCGCAGGATGCTGGGGCGCGGGTCTCTGACCCGCTCTCTAATAGCCTCACTGCCGGGGAGGATGATGGCAGAGGCGGGTCGGAGACCCGCGCCCCGAAGAGTGGGGATGGTGGTAGTAGAGGCGGGTCAGAGACCCGCGCCCCGGAGGGGGTGGCGCTGACGGATTATTATGGTAAGGAGAGTGTGCTGAGGCTGCCTACGCTTAGTGAGGCTGAGCTGGCTCAGGGGTATGAACGGTTTGAGGCGTTGCGCGCCGAGCTGGCGCTCAAGCGGGCCAGCCCGAAAAAGTATGCTCTGTATCGCTTGTTGCTCGCGATGTATGCCGACGACGGGCCTCGTTTACAGCGCCATCTGGATGCCCTGCGCCGATCGCTGCGCCGTCACCGACGGCATCAAGATTAGGACGAACCGATGGACCTTGCTGGTTATTATGATGCTTATTGGCGCCAGGCCGACGACACCTTTGACCACGAGCGCCTCGACCTGCTCGCCGCCCACGTGCACGCCGGGGAGCGGGTGCTGGAGGTCGATTGCGGGCCGGGGGTGTTGGCGGCCAAGATGCGCGACAAGGGCGCGCTGGTGAGCGCCACCGACCTCTCCATCGTCGCCGTGGAGCGGGCGCGGGCCAAGGGGATCGATTGCGCCCATGTGGATATCGATAGCGGCGAGGCGCTGCCCTACGCCGAGGGGAGCCTGGATGTGGTGGTGTCCAACTCGGCCATCGAGCACCGCTTCTTTCACGAGCGCCATCTCGACGAATGCCTGCGGGTGCTCAAGCCTGGGGGGCGCTTTGTCGTCTGCTTGCCCAACATCGCCCACCTGATCTGCCGCTGGTGGGTCCTGCGCGGGCGCTTTCCCTATGTCGCCGATAGCCCTACCGATCTCATGCACCTGCGCTTTTTCACCGTGGCCGAGGCGCGCCGCCTCCTGGATGCGCGAGGGCTGCGCATCGAAAAGGTGGAGGGCAGCGCCAGCCTTTGGGCGCGGGATTTCTACCCGGCGTGGTGGCGCAAGCATCGCCTTCGCCCGCTGATGACCTGGTTGGCGCGGGTATGGCCGGCGATGTTTGGCCGCGATTTCGTGCTGGTGGGCGTCAAACAGGCGGCCGCCGATAGTTTGGAGATACCATGAGTTTGAAGCGTGAAGTGGGCCTGGGCCTCGTTTGGGTGGCCATCGCCACGGTAGGGTCGCGGGGATTGTCCTTCCTGCGCGACATGGTCCTGGCCCGCCTGCTGGTGCCGGGCGATTTCGGCCTGGTCGGCTATGCGCTGCTGATCATCGGCGTGCTGGCCCTCTTTCAGGAACTGGGCTTTAGCTCGGCGCTCATCTACCGCAACGAGGACGTGGACGAGGCCGCCGATGTTACCTTTTTCACCGTCATCGCCACCAGCATCGTGCTCTATGGCCTGGCCTGGAGCGCGGCGCCGCTGGTGGCCGACTTTTTCCGCAACGAGGCGCTGGTGCGTATCCTGCGGGTGCTCTCGTTGGGGCTGGTGATCTCGGCTATCAGTCAGGTGCCGTTGACGTTGATGTCCAAGCAGATGGGCTTTAAGCAGCGGGTCATCCCCGAGCTGATCGCCGGGTTGCTTGGCTCGGGCACGTCGGTGGTGCTGGCCCTGCTCGGCCATGGGGTGTGGTCCATCGTCTACGGGCAGCTCATCGTCTCTACCACCACGACGATCTTGGTGTGGTTCTTTATCCCCTGGCGGCCACGACTGCGCTATGATCGCCGCGTGGCCCGCGAACTGTGGCAGTATGGGCGCAACATCATCGGCAGCCAGGTTCTGGTCTTTTTCATCACCAATATCGACGACGCCTTTGTTGGGCGGATGCGCGGTGATGCCGACCTGGGCATCTACACCCTGGCCTACAAGTTCTCCAACCTGCCCGCCACCCATTTCAGCCGGGTGGTGAGCCATGTCATGTTCCCGGCGTTCTCGCTGGTGCAGAACGACATTGAGCGGCTGCGCCGGGCCTTTTTCCGCAGCGTCAAGTTTGTCTCCCTGGCCGCTTTTTCCATCACGATGGTGACCATCGTCTTTGCCGAGGATTTCCTCGTGGTGGCCTATGGCGCCAAGTGGTTCCCGGCGGTGGTGCCGCTGCAATTCCTGGCGGTGTATGGGCTGGCGCGGGCCATCGCCGGCAACATGGGCACGGTGTTCAAGGCCGGCGGCAAGCCCAAATGGCTGCTCTATATCGCCATTTGGCGCCTGACCATGATGGCGACGCTGCTCTACCCGGCGATTCAGTGGCAGGGCGTCACCGGCGTGGCCGTGCTGTCGGCTGTGGTGGCCGTTATTGACTTTATCATCAGCCTGGTGTTGACCAACCGCATCATCGAGGCCTCGTGGCGGCGCTATGCGGCCATCCTCGTGCCCATGTTTGTGGCGTCCACCGTCACCGCCCTGGTGGCGCACCGCGTCTATCTCTTGATCGCCGATGCCATCCACCCCTTCCTGTCGCTGCCGCTGAGCGGCGGCCTGGCGGTGATGCTCTATCTGGGCATCATGTACGCGTTGGATGACGAGATTCGCGATGTCAGCGGTCAGGCCGTGCAAGGGCTTTATCACGAGGTCAGGCGGGCGCGCCTGGCTCGACAGAGCGTCGAGATCTAGGGGCGAAAAGGGATGAGTCCTCGCGCAGCCGCCGATGCCGTTCCGCCCGAGCTTGAGGTCGTACTCGTCTCGCGGGTCAAACGCAATCCCTACGTCGACCTGCTCTGCGGCGGCCTGGCGCAGCCCCCTCTGCGCCTGCGGCCCAGGGTGGTGGACGCCTTTTCCCTGGGCTGGATGTGGCGCCATCGCCATATCGACGTGCTGCACCTGCATTGGCTCGAGCTCTTCTTTCTCTATCCCGAGCTCTGGCGCAGCCTGAAGCGCTGGCTTTCGGTGATGCTGGGGCTGGTGTTGGCGCGGCTGTGGGGCGTCTGCCTGGTGTATACGGTGCACAATCTGGAGCAACACGAGGGGCGCCGCCGCCATCTGGTGCGCTGGGGGACGTGGCTGCTGCTTCGGCTCTGCCATGGCGTGCATGTCCACGACGTGGGCGCGGCCGAGCAACTGGCCCGCGACTGGGGGCGAACCTCTGGCGTCCATATCATTCCCCACGGCAATTACGTGGATGCCTACCCAAACGTTGTGTCTCGTGGGGAGGCCCGTCGCGCTCTCGATCTACCTGAAGATGGGGCGTCGCCGCGCAGCCTGGTCTATCTCTCACTGGGGCGAGTGCGCCCGTACAAGGGGCTGGAGGGGCTGATCCACGCCTTTCGAGCGCTGGAGGACCCCGCCGCCATCCTGCTCATCGCCGGGGAGGCGCAACAGCCAGAGTATCGGCGCGAGCTACTGGCGTTGGCCCAGGACGACCCGCGCATGCGCCTTCATCTCGCCTTTGTGGCCGACGACGACTTGCAGCGCTATTTTGGCGCCTGCGACGTGTGCGTGTTGCCCTATGAGCATGTCACCACCTCGGGAGCGGCGATTCTCGCCTTTTCCTTTGGTACGCCGATCATCGCCCCGGCCATCGGCTGTTTTCGCGAGTTGGTGGGAGCGACAGAACGGGGTATCCTGTATGGTGCCGGGTCGGGCGAGAGATTGATGGCGTCTGATGCCTCGGTGTATCAGAATTTGGGCGCGGCCCTGGAGCGGGTGCGCGACGCCGATCTGGAGGCTATGCGCCGCGCCTGTCGACGCTACGCCGCCGACCTCGACTGGCGGCGGGTGGCGGAACAACATGCGGCGGTCTACCGACAATGTGTAGGGATACGAAAACCATGAAGCTATCGGTGCTGATGCCCGTTTATAACGAAGAGGCCGGCCTGGAGACGATCCTCGCCCGGGTGGCGGCGGTGGATGTGGAGAAGGAGATCATCGTCGTCAACGATTGCTCCAGCGACGACACGGCCAAGATCCTGGCCCGGCTCGATATCCCCAATATGCGCGTCATCCATCACCCCGTGAATCGCGGCAAGGGGGCGGCCATCCGCACGGCCATGGAAGCGGCCACCGGCGACGCCGTCATCATCCAGGA
>SKLG01000501.1 GCA_007123335.1 Anaerolineae bacterium
CCGCCGTCTACCAAGTTCTGATAGCTGTTGGTCTGACGATAGATCGCTTGGACATAGTCTACGCCGGCCAACACCAGCGGCGCTCGCTCCTCGGCCAACACCTCGGTCACACCCTGATCGACGATCTGAAAGAAACGCAAGATGTCCTGGTCGTGATCACCGGTAGATCCGAGGCCATGGCCGTAGAACATGGCAGCGCGCAGATTCATCTGCCGAGGACGCTGCGGCGTGGCGGTATGCATATTCACCTGCGCATGGGGCTCATCCCAGCGCAGCGCCTCGGCCACGCTCTTGGGCACCTCGTCGAGGATGACCTCGCCGATGGTCTGCCGCGTTCCCAGCAAGAGACGGACCTCGTCCTGGCTGAGCACCAGGACATAAAAGCGGCCATCGCCGGTGAGAAGGGGTAACAGCGGCTTGATGGTGAAATGGGCACCCACCACCAACTGCTCCTCGAGATCCAGCGGCACCTGGAAAAGCCAGAACGCATCGGATGAGCGAAAGATAGCCAAACCATCGCTCTGGTGCTCCCAGAAACGATGCTCGGGCAAAAGATCCCGCAGTGGCTGCAACAGCGTTTTCACCTGGGTGGCGTTGACCCCCCGAGCGCGAAGCTCGTCCTCAGCCTGGTTGGTCAGGTTCTTCAAGCGGATGGCATCTTGTTGGATATCCTCTCCGACGCTATGAGTGGGAATAAAGAGGGAAATCCGGGGACCGTTGGTATTGGTAATCAAGTCCTCGATCGTCTTTCGGGATAGTAGGGTCATCGCATTCTCCTATCTGTTCTGTGCGCTTTCGGTAGACTAGGTCAGGACACATGCGTCCGCATGCCGGATCAGCTCTTGGGATTTTCAGGCCCTTCCCAGGGGCGGCCCAACTCGGTACGCTTTTCGCGCAGCTGACGCTCGACCGCATCAAGAGCGCCACGCAAGGCCACCACCGGCTCCTCGGCCGTCTCAACCCCCACGATCTGGTTGGGGCGCACATAGAGCACGATCCGCGCCCGAAACGTGTGCGCCGTCTCGCCATGGCCTTCAGTCTCCACAGCGATAGAAGCGCCAATCAGATCGGTATGTCCCTTGGCCAGCCGATCGAGACTCCTCAGAACCATGGTACGGAGCTCGTCGGTGTTCCCCACCTCGTCGCCAAACTGAAACTCGAATTCATAGGCAGGAGTGTTCGTATCCATATTGAATCCTTTCTATACGCGCTGAATGCATCAGATAACCTGTGAGCAACCGCCCAGGATACCAAGACGCCATAGAAGGCCTGTGCCCTGTGTGGTAGCTAACCATCGTTGAGAGCGTTGCGCTACGCCAAGCTCACCATGGCGCTGAGTTGGTCACGTCCGCAACGCCGATCGGCAGGAAATGCTACTGGCTTATCGCGTCAAGATCTGTCAACTGTGGGATTTAGAACCAGTCTTATGGAGGGGTGAGAGTGTAGAGCGTGACTGGCTCTGCAAGATACGCCAGATCGTCAGGGAGAACCGGGTTCTCCCCTATAGATCGTCTTAATATGCCGTCTCATAGATTTTTAGAATATCCCCTACGCTCATGGGCCGTGGATTGTTACGTAGCAGCCGCTGCACCGTATAGGCCGCCTCGGCCATACGTGGCAGGGCTTCGCGGGACACGCCCAGGTCCGACATGCGCGTGGGAATCCCCACATCGGCGCTGAGCTGCTTGAGCGCATCCATCCCACTGCGCGCCGTCTCCTCGACGGCGGAGCCCTCTTCCGCCCCCAGAGCACGGGCTACTTGGGCATAGCGATCGGGCATGGCCGACAAATTGAACTCGAGCACATAAGGCAACAACACCGCATTGGATATCCCATGCGCGACATGAAACTCGCTGCCCAGCGGATACGATAACGCATGGACGCCGTTGGTGTTCACCGAGCCGAGGGCCAGGCCGCCGTACAGGCTGCCCAACGCCATCTGTTCCCGCGCCTCCAGATCGTCCCCATCCTCGACGGCCCGCCGCAGGTTCGCCCCGATGAGCCGGACGCCCTCTAACACCAGCAAATCGACGATGGGATGGGGGTTCAGATTCAGATACGCCTCGACGCAGTGGCACATGGCGTCCATCCCCGTGGCGGCCGTGAGGGCCGGCGGCATGGTCACCGTCAGCATGGGATCGACATAGGCGGCATCACACACGAGATGAGGGCTCACCGCGCCCTTTTTCAGGTTGGCCGCTTCATCCAGCATGATGGCATTAGGCGAAACCTCGCTGCCGGTACCGGCTGTGGTGGGCAAACAGGCCAAAAAGGTTCTGCGTCCTTCAAGCAGCCCGATACCCAGGATATCGCTAACCCGTTGATCCCCATCGTGCAGAGCAGCCACCACCTTGGCCACATCCATGGCGCTGCCACCGCCCACACCGACGATGGCATCAGGGTTCAACGCGCGAGCATTCTCTATAGCAACCTCAGCCATGGACACCGTCGGCTCCCGGTCGATCTCGGCATAGACGACGACCTCCGCCCCTCCGGCCTCTAGCGCCGAGACCAGTAGTGCAATCAGCCCGAGCTCAACCAACGGAGGACTGCTGACGAGAAACACGCGGCGATAGCCACGCGCCAGCAGATCCTCGGCGCATTGGTCGGCGCAGCCGTTGCCGAACAGGATATGGCCCGGCTGGAGCAAGGTGATGGTCCTCATGAGTGCGGCTCCTCAGGTTCGTTAGCGAGCGGGACGTGGTTCGAGCTGCATCTCGATCTGCTGTTCTTGCCCGTTGCGCAATATCGTTACGATCACCTGATCTCCAGGGTTGCGCATCGAGGTTTCGCTCAGCAAATCATCGAAATTGCGAATCTCCAAATTATCAAAGCGAATAATCACATCGCCGCCTACAGGTATATTCATCCCATCGATAGTGCGTGTGCCTGTAGAACCCCGGATACCTGCTCTGGCCGCCGGCCCGCCATTCACCACACTCTGGATATAAGCGCCCCGTTGCGTGGGCAGATCGTTGGCCTCCTGAATGTACAGATTGACACTGGTGCCCTGCACTCCTAACCATGGCCACTGATACGTACCAGTATCGATGAGCACTGGGGCCACCCGGCGCACGACATTGACCGGGATGGCAAAGCCCACGCCGGCGCTAGCCCGCGCGCCGCCGGTGGCGATCTGGGCATTGACGCCGATCACCTGGCCCTGGATGTTGAGCAGCGGCCCCCCCGAGTTGCCGGGGTTGATGGACGCATCGGTTTGGATGGCCTGCGGGATGCTGAACATGGTGACACCGGTAGGGATCGTGCGCCCTACAGCGCTGACGATTCCCGAGGTGATACTGCTACCCAGACCAAACGGGCTCCCAATGGCGATGACTCTTTCGCCCGGCACCACGGCATCCGAGTCACCCAAAGGTAGGGGACGCGCTCCCTCGGGAAGACTATCCACACGGATGACGGCCAAGTCACTGTCGGCGTCTCGTCCTATTATCTCGGCCCGTGCCTGGAACCCGTCATAAAACACGACAATGACTCGATCTGCTTGGGCTATCACATGGTTGTTGGTTACGATATGCCCCTGCTCATCGATGACAAAGCCAGACCCCGTACCCTCGCCGGTCTCCCCTCTACGGTCTGCGAATACCATGATATGCACCACGCCTGGATTGGTCGTATGATAGAGAGCGTCAAGGAGCGCCTCAGCAGGCTTGATCTCGGGTTCGGGTTCCGCAACCGGCGTAGGTGGAGCTGGTGTAAAGGTCGGGACCACGACCTGAGTCTCTCGCGCGCCAGGCGCCGGCGTTGGATCAGGCGGCGGGGCTGCTTGTCGCTGTGGCACAGCACCCGCCCACGTAAACAACACGATAGCCCCTACGAGGAGGACTAGTACCAGCAAACAGCCTCCCCCCGCAATGAGCGCAAACCATTTCCTGTTCATTAGACCTCCTCTTTATCTAAAGGTCAGGGGACGACAAGGTCGCCCATCCAACCGACAACCGATATTTGTGAATCCAAGATATGTCAATATATGCTAGGCGCCAAATTTCTCCAAGCGCAGGGCATTGGCCAGAGCGATGGGCATCAGCTCCGTAGCCGGCAACCTTGGACCAAGCCCGCCCAGCATACAGGGGCGCTCCCCAAAAGATGTCACTCCATCAGCGCGACACCATGCCGACCATATCAGCGTCGGCACCGGATGCCAGCTATGCGAACGCAGTATCGAAGGTGTCGAGTGATCGCCGGTCACGACCACAACATCAGGGTTCAGCTCCATAATGCGGGGTATACGAGTGTCCGCCTCTTCAATGGCGCGCACCTTGCGAGAGAAGTCGCCATCCTCTCCCGCAGCATCGATAGGCTTGACATGGACAAAGAAAAAGTCATAGGCACCCCAGTGCTCCTCCAGCAGATCCAGCTCCTCATCAAGATCATGGGGATCGCCAAGAATATCCATGCCCACCAGACGGGATACGCCACGATACATGGGATACGAGGCGATGGCCGCCGCCTTGAGCCCAAA
>SKLG01000450.1 GCA_007123335.1 Anaerolineae bacterium
AAGGAGAAGCCGCTCTCGACGCCGAGCGGGCCGGCGCCGACTATGTCGGAACCGACGAGTATGTGGAGCGCATTCAAAACGGCTGGCTCGACTTTGACGTCGCCGTCGCCATCCCTCAGGTGATGGGCAAGATCGGCAGGCTGGGGCGTGTTCTGGGTCCGCGTGGCCTGATGCCCAGCCCACGAGCGGGCACGGTCGTCCAACCCGAGGACATTGGCGACACGATTCGTGAGCTGCGTCAGGGGCGCGTCGAGTTTCGCGTCGACCGCACCTCGAATCTGCACGTGCCCATCGGCAAGGTCAGCTTTACCGAGGAACAACTGATGGAGAATCTGGCCGCGTTGATGGACGTCATCGTACGCGCCCGGCCGGCATCCGTGCGAGGCCGCTACATTCGCCGCATGACCATGGCCTCCACCATGGGCCCCGGGATCAAGATCGACCCGATCGCCGCGCAAGAGGTTAGGTTGCCGGCTTAGCGATATCCGCTCAATATGGAGCGGCGATAATTGAATATCGGCCTGAGAAAGCAGGTGCGCGACGCTTGCAAGCGTGTCGTCGCTTAATGGGTTGCCTGCCGAGGCAAAGAACAGGGCGCTGATTACAGCGCGGCGCACGGCGCTGATTACAGCGTGGGGCGTTCAAGGGTCTTTGTGTCGGCATGGCACAAAGACCTTTTTTGTATAGGAGGTAAGATCCTTGGCACTATCCCGTGAGAAGAAAACAGAGTTGCTGCAAGAGTACTCGGAGCGTCTCGGGCGCGCCCAGGTCATGATTTGGGCGCAACATAGCGGCATATCGGTGCAAAGGGCCGAGACCCTGCGTCATCGGCTGCGCGATGTGGGCGCCGAAGCGGTGATCGTCAAGAACACACTGATGCGCCTGGCGCTGGAAGAGGCCGATCTCCCCATGGATGAGGAGATGATCAACGGCCCGCGCCTGGTCACCTTTGTCTACGACGACATTGCGCCGGCGACCAAAGTACTGACCGATTTCGCCCGCGAGAATCCCGAGATGGTGGTGATCAAGACCGGACTCATCGGCGGCCAACTGGCCACCGCTCAGCAGGTCCAGTCGCTGAACGATCTACCGAGCTATGATGTGCTTCTTGCGCAGGTGGTGGGTGGCATCCAGGCCCCGATCAGCGGGTTTGTGAACACCCTGGCGGCCGTGTTGCGCGGCCTGGTGAACGTGCTCGACGCATACCGGAGCAAGTTGGAAGAGGCGGAAGCCTAACGCTATTCGTACCTATCTGGAGGACAGACGTGAACAAAGAAGAACTGATTGACGCCATTGGTAGCATGACCGTCCTTGAGCTGGCCGAGCTGGTCAAGGCCCTTGAGGAAAAGTTTGGCGTGAGCGCCGCGGCGCCCATGGCTATGGCCATGCCTGGCGCTGCCGTTGCAGAAGCCGCCGAAGAAGAAGAGGAAAAGACCGAGTTTGACGTGGTGCTCACCGGCGTCGGTGACCAAAAGATCCAGGTCATCAAGGTGGTCCGCGAGCTCACCAGCCTGGGCCTGCGCGAGGCCAAGGCCGTTGTCGACGAAGCCCCCTCCGACGTGCTCAAGGCCATCCCAAAAGAGGATGCCGATTCGGCCAAGGAGCGCCTCGAGGCCGTCGGCGCCACCGTCGAGTTGCGCTAACCCTCGACGTTATCGTTCGCGCACCAGCAGGGGATCGATCGCCAGATCGGTCCCCTTGATCGTTGCGCCCTCATCCTCCACGTCACCGAACGCCTCGAGGGCGCGCAGGATCGACGCCTGACGACGGAGCAGCTTTTTACGCCGCCGATCGAGAAACCAGAAGCGAAAGGGCGAGTGAGCCTGTAGGCGCCGCCGTGTCTCGCCGCGCAAGAGTGTCCGCGCCTGCCCGGCGGCTACAATCACCATGCGCACCGCACTGGTGGCCATCAACTCCTTTAACGGCTCCACGGTCGGATCGTCAAAGCAGGCCAACCCCTCGATCACATGGGCGCCAAAGCGCAGCAAGCGGTAGACCAGGCCATCCAACGGCCACCGGCGAGCCGTCTGCGCAAAGACGGTCGCTAACCCTGCCTCGCGGTCCTCTACCACATCCTGCAAGTCGTCGGCCAGTTGTAAGAAGGCGCCCCAGCCATAGAGGAACCTGGCCTGCTCATCGCTCAGGTCTCCGGCCACGAGGTAGCCGTCGGCCACCACCGATGTGCCCCCCTTTTCCAGGCTGATCCCCAATACATCCACCTCATACGGTGAGGTGTCACGTCGCAATAACCTCACACTGCGCACCTGAGCGTGGTGGATGGCGCGCAAACTCGCCCACACTTGGGGAAATTGCTCAGGAGGATACTGCCCTTCGATCATGGCCACGAGAGCGTCGATCTTGCCCTCGCGGGGGTCCGGAGCCGGCCCCCACGCCTCTGCGGCCGACTGCCCCAGCAACCGCAAGCCAAAGCGCCGATTAAACGCCGCCTTGGCCTCCGGCGACACCGTAGGATCATCCAGGAGGTTATCGGTGTACGGATAGAGCAGGCTATAGGCCAGGATCGCGGGCGTCAGCGCGATGGGGCGCCCCATCAGCAACTGCAAACCGTTCATGGCGAATACGTTGCGCCCTGCCTGGAACATCTCGGCGCCGGTGATCTCGGGATCAAACGCCCGAGCGGCACGAGCGAACTGGACGGCCACATCGGTAAAGCCGGTATCCAGCAATATCTTGAGGTGACGATCCTCCAGATCAAGGGCCGCGCGGGCAAAGGAGGCGAGCTCGCCATAGACGCGACGCTCCAGGGCGCGCTGTTCGGCTACGCTCATCGGCGGCCGCTCCAGCTCGGCGAGAATCTCGTCCTGAAAGCGAACCAGCAGGCGCTCGCGCCGACGCTGCTCATCGACAGGATAGGAGGGCCCAAGGGCAAAGGGCTCGCCGTCGCAGGCCCACCATAGAGCGGCGATTTGATCGCCATGCTCACGCAGCAGTTCTTCAACCAGGCTGGCCACCTCTTCCGTCGCAGTCGACGCCGGATCCATGCACTTGTCCATCATCGTCATCCCCCGTAGCTGGCGTGGTAAAGCGGCTATTCTACGCAGGCGAGGTGGCGCCTATTCCGGGATGCCATACTCGCAGGGCACCCCAGTCTGGCAGAGGCCACAACCAGGGACGGCCAGCCCCCAGTCCTCGCGCAGGTGCGCTATATCGTTGGCCATATAGGCCCGACAATGCTCCTTGTCGTGGCCGGCCTCACTGATCGCCCCGGCGGGGCAGCGGTCGATGCACACGCCACAGGTGCCCTTGGCCAACAGCAGACAATGGTCATAGGGACCAGAGTAGTCGCGAGGTGTAGGCTCTAGTGGCAGGTTGGTGATCACACTGCCGCAGCGATGGGCGATGCCCCGTGGCGTGATCAAGCCATCGTTGACGCTAAACGTCCCCAGCCCGGCGACGAACTGGGCGTGGCGCTCCGACCAATTGGAAAAGGGCGGCTTGGCGTTGTGCCCCGGTTGGGCCTCATAGAAGGCCTCCCAGCGCTCGCTATCCATCGGTGCTATGGCCAGATATCCGGCTTTGCGCAACAGATCGACGATGAAGCGGCGCACCAGCTTGTTGAATTCCTCGCCGTGGGTACGCTGATGCGCCCAGCGCAGCGAGGGCTGCCGCGTCTCCGCGCGGTTGCTGACGCGCGTCTCCTCGGTGATGGGCAGGATGTAGCCGATGACGCTCAGCCGCTCCAGCGAGGCGTGGGGGGCGTTAGGCTGCCCGGCGAGCCATTCCCTCGGCGTCAGGTGGCTGGGGCCGATAATCATCTTGAACTGGCTAAAGAGGGGATCGTCGCCATCGGCAAAGCCCACCAGCGGCGCGTCGAAAAAGGGGGCGCCGTCGAGCTGGGCCATGCGGTTCTCCGGGCTCTCGGCCACAAAGGCCTCGATGCGCTGCCGAATAGTGTCCTCAGGATGATCCGTCCAGGCCTTGTTCTCCATCGTCTTGCTCCTCATGACCATGAGATAGGGTTGTCGGTACGCCATCCTCGCAAGGCATGCCCACCTGACAGAGGCCGCAAGTAAGCTGGGTTACGCCATATTCCTGGCGATGCAGCCCGCCCAACTCGCGGCCACAATAGGCGCCACAAAGCGCCTTGTCGTGCCCCTCGGCGGTGATGGCCCCAGCCGGACAGCGCGCCATGCAGACGCCGCACGTCCCCTGGCTATGAAACAGACAATAGTCGTAGGGACCCGCATAAAACCTCGGCGTCGGTTCCAGATGCGCACCGACGACCACGCTACCACAGCGGTGGGCGATGCCGCGCGCCGTGATGAGCCCATCGCTCAGACCGAACGTCCCCAGGCCGGCGGCATAGGCGATGTGGCGCTCCGACCAGTTGGCCGAGGGCGGACGCACCGCCTCGTCGCGCACCACCTTGAAAGCGGAGGACAGGGCCGGTGCACAAGCGCGATATCCGGCCTCGCTCAGCAGCGCCACGAGATGGCGGCGCAGGCCGTCGTTGAGCGC
>SKLG01000594.1 GCA_007123335.1 Anaerolineae bacterium
CCGCCATGAAACGCCCCAACATCCTCTTTATCATGACCGACGAGCACCGCTACGACGGCCTCGGCTGCTACGGCAACCCCGTGCTGCGCACGCCGCACATCGACTCTATCGCCGAGCGAGGTGTGCGCTTTGAACGCGGCTATGTCCAGAACCCGATGTGCATGCCCTCGCGCATGTCCATCATGACCGGGCGCTACTGCTCGGAGCACGGCTGCAACATCAACTGCGTCGGCATCCCCGAGCACGAGCAGCGCCGCACCGTCATGCAGCTCCTGGCCGACGCCGGCTACTACACCGCCGCCATCGGCAAGATGCACATGATGCCCAAGTACGGCCCCTTTGGTTTTCAATACCTGGACCTCATCGAGGGCCAGGCCGACAAGAACAACCAGTACACCGACTATTTGCGGGCCAAGGGACTGCTGGGCAAGCAAGACGAGGCCAAGGGCGAGGAGCTGCCCTTTGGCATTCACACCAGTGCCCTGCCTGCCGAGGACACCATCGACGCCTTTATCGGCCGGCGAGCGACGCGCTTTTTGCGGCAGTGGGAGGGCGAGCAGCCCCTCTTTCTCTGGGTCTCCTTCTGCAATCCCCACTTTCCCTTTGACCCACCCGAGCCATACGACACCATGTACGACCCCGCCGAGGTGCCGCTGCCGCTGTGGCGCGAGGGCGAGCTGGACAAGAAGCCGATCCATCAAAAGATGCGCATAGAGCGCGGCCACGACCAGACCACCGAGCCGCTGCTGCGCAAGATGGTGGCCAACACCTACGGCCTCATCTCCCTCCTCGACGACCAGGTGGGCGAGCTGCTGCGTGTCCTCGAGGAAAAGGGGATGGCCGACAATACCCTCATCGCCTTCACCAGCGATCACGGCGACCTGCTGGGCGACCACGGGCTGCTGCTCAAGAGCGGGGTGACCTTTTACGAGGGCTGTGTGCGCGTGCCCTATCTCGTCAGCTACGCGGCGGCCTTTCCGCTGGGCGCCTCCTGCGGCGAGCTGGTGGAGACCATCGACCTGCCGGCTACCTTCCTCGATGTCGCCGGCATCGAACCGCCGGAGACGATGCAGGGGCGCAGCCTGGTCGGCCTGGCCGAGGGCAAGATCGACGACTGGCGCGACGACGCCTTTTCCGAGATCGACCTACACATCATCCCAACGATGCACGCGCCCAACGATCCCAACTCGCGGGATCACGTGGCCATGATCACCACCAAGCGCTGGAAGTACGTGCACTTTCCCAACCTGGGTGTCGGTGAGTTCTACGATCTGGAGAACGATCCCAACGAGTTCGAGAACCTCTTCTACGAGCCCGAATATGCAGAGGTGTTGGCCGAGATGCGCCTGCGGCTGCTGAACCGCTTTATGAACAACCAAGCGGCCTTTATCGGCGAGCGCACCGAGAGCTTTCGCGAGCACTTTGAGAGCGACCATCGCCCGCCGAGTGGGACACTCCCCGGCGTCACCTACGCGCCGCCGGAGATACCGTAACCCGACCGCCGGACCCGGCAGCCCCCCGTCATCGGTTGGGTCCGATTCGTCTAAACAAGGAGTCAGCATGGACAGGCCCAACGTCGTTGTGATCTTTGCCGACCAGATAAAGGCCACGGCCAGCCATCTCTATGGCAACCCATTCTGCGAGACGCCGTCGCTGGCGCGCCTGGCCGAGGAGGGCGTGCTCTTTCGCCATGCCTTTACCCCGCATCCGCTGTGCGTGCCGGCGCGGGTCTCGCTGTGGACCGGCCAGTGGCCCCACTCCACCGGCGCCCGCCGCAACGAGACCTGGATGCCGGCGGAAGCCAATCACGCGTTCCGCCTGTGGCACGACGAGGGCTATCGTTGCGGCCTGATCGGCAAGAACCACTGTTTTGATCGCGCTGAGGATCTGGCCCTGTTCGATGTCTGGTGCGAGATGGGCCACACCGGCCTGCCCACCGACGGCGCCGCCCGCGGCATGGAGTGGGTGCGTCCCATCGAGCGCATCCACGCCGCCCACGCCACGCGACGCAACATGCCTGAGGTCAGCCCCCACTTTAGCTATGCCATCACCGATCACCCGCTGGAGGATTACGGCTCATCGGTGATCGCCGCGCAGACCGAGGCTTTTTTCGAGCGCTTTGGCGGCGATCCCTTTGCCCTGTGGGTGTCGCTGCCCGATCCTCACGCGCCGTATGAGGCGCTCCGTGCCTACGCCGAGCGCTTTGGGTCCGAGGTCATACAGCTTGCGCCCTGGCGCGAGGACGAGTTCCGTGGGGCAGAGGTGCCCGAGCGCAACCGCATCATGTATGAGATTCTGGGCATGGAGGACGACCCCGAGGCGGACATTCAGGGCGTGCTCTCCGCCTACTATGGCATGGTGCAGCTTCTCGACGACGCCGTCGGGCGCATCCTGGGCGCTCTAGACCGCCTGGGGCTGCGCGAGAACACTATCGTCGTCTTTACCGCCGACCATGGCGATTTCGCCGGTGAGCACGGCATGATGGGCAAGGGCGGGGTATTCTATGACTGCCTGACGCGCATCCCGATGATCGTCTCCTGGCCGGGGCATGTCCCCCAGGGCGCGGTCGACGAGAGCATGGTCAACCTGGTGGACGTGGCGCCCACGCTGATGCAGCTTCAGGGCTATGAGGTTCCGCCCTCGATGCACGGCCAGCCGCTGCCCACCGTCACCGACGCCGCGCCCCGCGACGCCACCTTCTCCGAGTACGGCGCCGGTGGGCCGCCTTTTACCATGGCCGACCTGCGCACGCTGCCCGGCCCCTGGGGTCGCCGCACCATCATGCAATCCCTGCGTTGGCGCGAAGCCGAGGGACGACGCAAGATGGCGCGCACCGCCCGCTGGAAGTATGTCCACGACCCCATGGGCGACAAGGACGAGCTTTACGATCTGGAGAACGATCCGTGGGAGCTGCATAACGTCGTCGAGGAGCCGGCCCACGCTGAGGTGTTGGCCGAGATGCAGTTACACCTGGCAGATTGGTCAATCCAGACCGAGGATGCCCAACCGGTGCCGCTACCCGAGGCGTCGTATTACCAGCTCGACCGCTAGGACGCCGGGGACTGGCGCCGGCCCCGACGATAGCGCCCCTCGTCGCGATAGGCGCGCAGCAGCGTCAACACATTCTCCATGGGCACGTCGGCCTGGAGGTTGTGCGACGTGCAGAGGATATACCCGCCGCCGGGAGCCAGGCTCTCCATCCGGTCGCGTACCTCGCGGCGCACATCTTCAGGGCTGCCAAAGGGCATGGTGTTCTGAATGGAGATGCCGCCTTGAAAGGCGAGCTCGGCGCCGAAATCGCGCTTGAGGGCGTGGGCATCCATCCCCGCCGCCTCGGGCTGGAGCGACTGGAGCACATCCAGCCCCCGCTCGATGAGCAGTGGGATGAGCGGGCGCACCGCGCCGCAGGTGTGGTGCATGACGCGCACCCCATAGCTATGGGCCAGGGCGATATCCTCGGCCACGCCCTGACCGAGAAACGCCTCCCACATACGCGGCGAGACCAGCGGCCCATTCTGGGCGCCAAAGTCGTCGCCGGTGAGGACGATATCCAGCAGGCCGTGAGCCGCGTCATAGATCCGCTCCGCGTATTCCTGGTAAAAGCGGTGAATCCGGGAGAAGATGGTCCGCGCCACCTCGGGACGCAGCGCCATGTCCTCGAGGATGGTGTCGATGCCGCGCAGATACATGGCCGGCTTGAGCTGAGCGATGCGATTGAGCCGATCGCCCATGAACACCACTACCCGCTCCTGCTCGCGCAACGCCGCGCACTGGGCGGCAATATCGCCATAGTCGAACCAGTCGGGGGAGGGCCAGTGGTCATAGGACTCGATCTGCTCCACATCGGTGACGGTGGCCAAGGGGGACAGCAGCAGCTCCTTGTAGGTCTCGGCGCCGTGGGGCGTCTCTACCGTCACCGTTTGCCGTCGAACGCCCCAGATGTCCTCGTCAGAGCCGTCGGCAAAGCGTCGCAGCGGGGGGCCGATATAGCGCGGTCCCTCGATGTAGCGCAGGTCGATGTCGTGGGCGTCGAGGAACGCCTCGATCTGGCGGGCGTGGACGCCGGCGCCCCGTGCAGTGCCGACGATCTGGCGCTTGAGCCCCTCAGACAGCCAGAGATCGGTGGGGACGCGGTCAGGCTCCTCGTGGTTCAGGGCTAAAAAGGTGCGTTCGCGCGAGTTCATGCCACCTACTCTACCCTCCTGATCTCCGGTCGCCAGAGCCACACGGCCAAGAAGGAGACGGCCAGCAGTGTACCCTGGACCCCCACCACTACCGGCACGCCAACGCGGTCGGCGATGGCCCCGGCAGGCAGCACACCCAACGGGGTAAAGCCCCATACCAGCATGAGCATGCTCATCGCCCGGGCGCGAAAGCGTGGATCGGCATACGTTTGCAGGAGCGCATTGGTCACCACCATGGCATTGTTCTCGCTGCCGCCCACCAGGGCCAGAAAGACCAGCGTCAACG
>SKLG01000452.1 GCA_007123335.1 Anaerolineae bacterium
ACGTCATAGGCGCCGGTGCGCAGGTCGCGGAGGATGTCCACCCGCTCGATGGTGTGGATCTCGGAGTGGAGATAGTGGACGGTGAACCCCGCCTCGCGCAAATAGTCGGAGAGGTCCTCGGCCATGCGCTTGGTGAGCGTGGTCACCAGGGCGCGTTCACCGCGAGCCTGCACCCGATAGAGCTGGGCGATGAGGTGGTCGATCTGGCCCTCGGTGGGCTGCACCAGCACCTCGGGGTCCACCAAGCCGGTGGGGCGAATGACCTGCTCCACCACCTGCGCCGACTGCTCCATCTCGTAGGGGCCCGGCGTGGCCGAGACAAAGACCGCCTGGCGAACGTGGTCCTCAAACTCGGCAAAGGTCAGTGGGCGGTTATCCATGGCCGAGGGCAGCCGAAAGCCAAAGTCTACCAGCACCTCCTTGCGCGAGCGGTCGCCGTTGTACATGCCGCGGATCTGTGGCACGGTCATGTGCGACTCGTCGATAAAGAGCATATAGTCGGAAGGGAAATAGTCCATGAGTGTCCAAGGCGGCTCGCCCTGCTCGCGCTGCGACAGGTGCCGGGAATAGTTCTCGATGCCCGAGCAGTAGCCCACCTCGCGCAGCATCTCCAGATCGTAGCGGGTACGTTGCTCCAGCCGTTGCGCTTCGAGCAGCTTTTCCTCGCTGCGCAAGCGGGCCAGTTGCTCCTCCAGCTCGGCCTCGATGGTGTCCAGCGCGACCAACAGCTTTTCCTGGGGGGTGATAAAGTGCTTGGCCGGATAGATCTCGATGCTGGCGCGCTCGGTGAGCACCTCGCCGGTGAGGGCGTCGACCTCGACGATGCGGTCGATCTCGTCACCCCAAAACTCGACGCGGTAGGCGGTCTGTCCGTAGGCGGGCATGATCTCTAGCGTGTCGCCGCGCACCCGAAACTTGCCGGGCGCCAAAACGGCGTCGTTGCGCTCGTAAAAGATGGAGACCAGGTGGCGCAAGATTCTTGGCCGGTCATGCACCTCGCCGCGATGGAGCGTGATGACCACCTGGCCATAGGCCTGAGGATCGCCCAGGCCATAGATGCACGACACCGAGGCGACGATGATCACGTCGCGCCGCGAAAAGAGGGACGACGTGGCCGAGAGGCGCAGCCGGTCGATCTCCTCGTTGATCTGGGCGTCCTTTTCGATGTAGGTGTCCGAGCGCGGGATATAGGCTTCGGGCTGGTAGTAATCATAGTAGCTGACGAAATACTCGACGGCGTTGTGAGGAAAGAACTCTTTGAACTCGGCATAGAGCTGGGCAGCCAGCGTCTTGTTGTGGGCGATGACCAACGTCGGCTTTTGCACCTGCTCGATGATGCTGGCCATCACATAGGTCTTGCCCGAGCCGGTGACGCCCATCAGCGTCTGGAAACGGTCGCCACGCTCCAGGCCGGCGGCGAGCTTGGCAATGGCCTGGGGCTGGTCGCCAGTGGGACTGAATTCGGAGACAAGCTGAAAGTCAGGCATGGGCTTTCCTCGGGGGAATCAACGATCGGGTTACCACAGAGAATGATAGCACATCTGTTCCGGCAGGGCAAAGCGGATTCGCAAAGAGTTGGCGAAATAGGCGTACGCCTTGTACAATGGGCCAATCTGGAGCGCCAAAGCCGGTATCGATATGCGGCTCTTGTCCGTACATAGTGGCCACGTCTGAAGGAGATGGCATGGGGCTGAAACAACGCTGGGCAGGATGGAGCGGCACGCGCAAGACACTGATCATTGTCCTGCTGCTCGTGCTATTCTTGTGTTCTGCCTGCGGCTTGATCACGTTGGTTGGGATCTCGCGCTACCAGCTTACGCCACCAACGGTCGAGCCAGGCATCCCGCCTCCGCCGTCAACACCTGTTCCGCCGTCAACTCCTGTTCCTCCAGCGACACCTGTCCCGCCGTCAACGCCGGTTCCGCCATCAACACCGGCTCCTCCACCGACGCCTGCCCTACCTCCGGACGTCGACGTCTCGGACCTGATAGAGGTACACATCATCGATGTGGGCCAGGGCGACGCCATCCTGGTCCGCGCCCCCGATGCGACGGTGCTCGTCGATGGTGGGGAGAGAAACTCGGGCGTGGTGCCCTATTTGCAGCGACTCGGAGTGCAAAAGCTCGATGTGGTGGTGGCCACCCATCCTCACGCCGATCATATCGGTGGCCTCATCGATGTGTTGCAACAGATCCCCGTCGATCGTGTCATCACCAATGGCCAACTGCACACCACACTGACCTATGAGCGCTTCCTGGATGCTATCGCCGATGCCAGGGCTGAATACATCGAGGTCGTGCGTGGGGATGTCATCCACGCGGGCAACCTCGTCCTGGACGTGCTCCATCCAGAATCGTTGACCGATAGCCTTAACGATGGTTCGGTGGTGCTGCGAATGACCCATGGCAGCGTGTCCTTTTTGTTGACCGGCGACATCGAAAAGGCTGCTGAGGAGGAGCTGACGGCAACCGACATCGACCTTCGCGCTCAAATCCTCAAAGTGGCTCATCATGCAAGCCGATCCTCGAGCACGCCTGCCTTTTTGCAGCGGGTACAGCCCGAGGTCGCCATCTATTCCGCCGGCGCTGACAATCGCTATGGGCATCCCCACGACGAAACTCTTGCCGCTTTGGCGGTCGTCGGCGCTCAGATCTTGGGCACCGATGTGCATGGTACCGTGGTCGTGACAACCGACGGAGAGACCTATCAGATTACTGTGGAGCATCCCTCGTCACCGTGAGCGTCTGAAGCGTTTGAGGATTGTCAAGAGGGGCGAGGCTGAGGAGATAGTATGCTAGAAAAAGCCGTCATCGATCGCTTTGAGGAGGGCTGGGCGGTGCTTCTGGTCGGCGATGAGGAACGGCGCATCGATGTTCCCCGCAAGGACCTGCCGCGCGGCGCTCGCGAGGGGCATTGGTTGCGCGTCGAGCTGTGTTGCGATCAGATCGTCGGCGCCGAGATCGATGAACAAGAGACCAGGCGCGTCCGCGAACGCATCAGCGATAAGCTGGAGCGGCTGCGCCGGGGCGATCACCGGCGTTAAGATGATGTCCAAAAGACCTGTTGATGATTTGACGATGGGGCGGCGCGGGCTGTTCAAGCTGCTGGGGACCGGCGCCATGCTGTCGGGCGCGGTCGCCCTGACCGGCTATAGTTATGCCAGTCAGGTGGAGCCGCGCTGGTTGTCCCTCGAACAGGTACGCATCGCCATACCGCGCCTGCCCGAGGCGTTGGAGGGGCTGCGCATCGTCCAGTTGAGCGACATCCACCTCTATCCTTACACCGATTTGAATCATGTGCGCGAGGCGGTGGCCCTGGCCAATGCTCAGCGCCCCGATCTGGTGGCCCTCACCGGCGATTTCGTGCTCGACCATGTGGACGCCATCGACGATCTGGCGCCGGTTCTGGCCGGCCTTACAGCGCGCCTGGGGCTCTATGCCGTCCTGGGCAATCACGAGATGTGGCTCGGAGCTGCCCCGGTGATCGAGGGGCTGGCTCGCCAGTCGATTCCCACGCTGATCAACAGAGGCTTGACCCTCGATGTGGGCGGCGTCCTGCTCTACATCGCCGGCCTCGACGATGGCTGGAGCGGCCGCCCTGACCTGGCCAAGGCCTTGGCTGCGCGCCCAGAGGGCGCCGTGACGGTGCTCATGGTCCACGAGCCCGATCTGGCCGACGCCACGGCTCGCGATGGCCGCGTCCATCTGCAACTCTCCGGGCATAGCCATGGCGGTCAGGTGCGGTTGCCGGGTATGGGCGCCCTGGTGTTGCCCTTTTTGGCGCGCAAGTATGATCAGGGCCTTTATCGCCTACCCGGCGGGCCGGAGCGCCGGGGGCTGTGGCTCTACACCAATCGCGGCATCGGCGTGAATGGCCCGCCCCTTCGCTTTCGCTGTCGGCCAGAGGTTACGGTGTTGACGCTCACCCGCAGCTAGGCGCTACGACTGGATGTGTCAGGAGGAAGGATGACTGGCGCCAACAATCTACCCGTGCGTGACCTGACCGTGCTATCGGATCGATTGGCCTCGGCGGGACAGCCGACGCCGGAGCAGTTCGCCGACATTGCAGCGGCGGGCTATCAGGTGGTGGTCGACATCACCACGCCCAACTCCCCCGGCGCCCTGCCTGAGGAGGGCCATCTGGTGCGCGATCAGGGGATGGAGTACCTCTACATCCCGGTATCCTGGGAGGCGCCGACCATTGAGTCGCTGGAGCGCTTTGCCGTCGCAATGCGTGCCCATCGCGAGGCCAGGGTATTCGTGCATTGCACGGCCAATCTGCGCGCCTCGGCGTTTATCTATCTCCACCGCGCCCAGTTTCTGGACGAGCCCGAAGCCCAAGCCCGCGCCGACATGTACAGGAGTTGGCAGCCCAATCCTAACTGGAGCGCCTTTATCGAACGTGCGCAACGCCAAGTGGACGAACGCGCCGCGCAGCGTCGCCGCGATGCCGATA
>SKLG01000478.1 GCA_007123335.1 Anaerolineae bacterium
CCTCAGGGGTGGCGTGCTGCCCAAGCATGTACTGGGCCGCGTCGGATGGCATCGCGGAGACGATGCCAAAGATGGCGATGGTGACCAAGAACAAGGTCAGGAACATCAGCCCAAAGCGGCGTATGATAAAGCGTAGCCAGCTTGGAAGCATCTCTAGTCGAACCCCATTTCATAAAGCAGACGATTAAGATAGCCAGATGTCTCGTGGCTCCAGATCGCCGAGAGCATGGACATAGTTATTAACGTTGTCACGCACTCCAGCTGCTGATGGGAAGTGGCAGTGTATGATCTGTCCGCCCTCTGTGATCAGCTTGCGCTGGATCTCTGCGTATAGGTCTTGGCGCTGTTTGGGATCAATCTCACCCAATGCCTCATCCAGCATATCATCGAACTCGCTACTCTGATACCCGGTATCATTCCAGGGCGCATCGGAGGAGTAGGCGATACGCAGCTGCTCATCGACAGTCGTTCGAGCTCCCCAACTCACGGTGCCGAGTGAAACGTCGAGCCATTTTTCGGCATAGAACCGGTCGGCCGGCACGCCCTGGACATTGATCGTGACGCCCGCCTGTTGGGCCCATTCAGCAAAGGCCAGGCAGAACTCCATCACACCGTAGACGTCATTGATCGCCCAGAGATCGACCTCTAGACCGTCACCGTAACCGGCCTCTTCCAGCAGACGTCGCGCCTCGACCAGATCTTGTTGCCAGATATCGGTCTCGACGCGCATGGGGCTGGTCGGGATGACCGGGTTGTCGTCGTCAATGTGGACGGGCTGCCCAGACCAGACCAGCTCGGTCATGGCCTCGCGGTCTGCGATAAGCTTAAATGCACGGCGGACTCGCTCGTCGGTGAACGGCTCACGGTCAAGCCGCATAAAGATGTATTCTTTGTTAATTGGCGGTGAAAACACCAGTTGAACATCCTCCGTCCCATCGAGAACGGAGGCGAGCATCGGAGAGACTTCGCGCATGATGTCCACTTCATTGGCTTGCAGTGCATTAGCCAAGGTCGTGGCCTCAGGGATACAAACCGCCTCCAGTTCATCGAGATAAGGGCGTCCCTTCTGCCAATAGTCGTCGTTACGCTTGAAAGTGATGCGGTCGGCATTAGCATAGCGCTCGATGGTAAAAGGCCCCGTGCCCCGAGGGGCGCTGTTAATCTCTTCATCGGTTAGATCATGGGGCACCATCAGAGCCTGGGCGCCAGCTAGACTTACCGGAAAGTCGGCGTTGGGTGTATCGAGATGGAACCGCACGGTGTGCGTGGCCAGAACCTCAATCTTCTCAATGTTGCTGAACACAGGCCGCCCCGGCGATCCAAAGTCCGGATCAAGGATGCGATCAAAGGTGTGCACCACGTCGTCGGCTACAAACTCGCGGCCGTGATGAAAGCGCACGTCCTGGCGCAGATCAAATACCCATGCTTTCCCGTCTTCCTCTGCTTCCCAAGAAACGGCCAAGCCAGGGAAAATGTTTGCGTACTCTTCATCGATGTGAACAAGAGGTTCATAGACCCATTTGTTAAAGTTCATGGGCATGCCTACAGCCAGAGCGGGATCAAAGAATCCTTCGGGCATACGGGTGAAGCCCCAACGCAGCCGTCCGCCATATCGCGGCTCATCGGGCAGGGGTGCGGCATCAGGGGTTGGATCGTCGGCCGGAACAGGAGTGGCCAGTTCCTCATCGGGGACGGGTGTGGTATCTGGCGTCGGGTCATCGGCCGGGATAGGTGTGGCTGGTTCCTCGACCGTCGGCTCCTCTGGAGGAACGATCTCCCCAGGACTGCATGCGGCCAGCAATAGCCCCCCAGTCGCGAGTCCGGTAAGCCTGAGAAAAGTCCGGCGCGAGAGTGGCTCTGAGAGCGCTCTCTTGGGCGAATTTTGCTTTTGCATTATCCTCTCCTTATATTGCTAATGACGATTGAATCGTAGGCACAATGGATATCGCTTATCTTCCTTGCGCCATGCGCAAGCGTCAGACAAGGGATTACACACGACGTCCCTGAACGCGGCTTGACCGCACCGCTCACAGGGTACGGCGAACCAGGCGGCCGTCAATCATAGGTACGACGGCACGCTGGGAACGATCAGTCCGCCAACGCCAAAAGTGGGGAAATGGGGTTGAGGGTGCGCTCGCGCGCACCTCTGATGTGACACCCGACGCTAGAAGGAAGCAAGCAGGGGTTATGCCCTAGCAGGTATCCGGAGTGGAGCGCGGCAGCAGTCACATGGACTACGTCCGTCATCCGTTTCTCATAGCGATGGAATTATATGTCGTATCGTCAGCAGAGTCATCCATTGCTTCAGTCCAATTTCCTCGATCCCAAACAGGCTTGCGCCTAGCTGACGGTCACCCTGACTCTCAATTCAGAGTTACGAACTTGAACCAATCCATTCTAAGAATTGTAGGTATTTCTGGCTTTTTGTCAAATTGAGGGGTGTTAGAGTGTATTGGAAATCGCCTGGAGCGCCTCAGCGATGGCGGTGTCGGTGCGGTGGCCCAGCCGCTGAAGGGTGACTGCTGTAAACTCTGTCATAGGATCAGGTTCACCGGGGCCCTGTAGGCCCCCGGCAATCGGGTAGAGTCGTGGACTACGGCGAGCATCTGGCGGAAGTTAGCCTCGGGATCGGCAAAACGGCGCCTGCCGAGTTGGTAATCTGTCCTTGAAGGGAATGGAAGCGATCTCCTCGATATTGGCATAGCTGTGCAGCAAGGCACGGCTGGTGGAGTTGAGGCGGAGTTCTACGAGTGGGCGCGCCTGCTGGTGACGGTGTGCCTGAGCCAGGCCGTGGACGAGCAGCTCATCCCCACGCTGGCGCAGGAGGAGGAAGGCAAGGACGCCGACAACTGGCGCTTTGACGTCCTGTGGGCGGCCCGAGAGGCCTTCGAGGCGGCGGAGCCGTGGGATAGCGAAGCCTTCATCGCCGTCACCCTCGCTGGGCGCAGGCTTGACCTGTGCGTGTCCATCGACACAACCCGCGGGCCTGCCCTGCACATCCTGACTGCGGACGAAGTGCACCGCCGTGATGATACGCAGACCGTTTTCCTTCCCAGCGTTCAGTAGCAGTGACCGGTTCACAAAACTCCGTCTTTCATCGAGGGGCAGAGGCGGATTAGAATCCGGCGGATCGGAATCCGATATCCCTTCATGGTGCCGTGTTCTTGGGGCAAAGCGTCGCAGGGCTTGATCGAACGAGAGGATCTGCTATAATTGTACGTAATGAGCAATATGTACAGATTTATCGACCACTATATGGAGGCAGCCATGAAAAGGGAACTGGGCATCACCGAGGCGCGCAAGCAGTTCGCCAGTATCATCGACGAGGTCAAGTATCGCGGTGATAACTATGTCATCCTCAAGCGCGGCGAACCGGCAGCGGCCATCGTGCCCATGGATGTCTACAAACGCTGGCAGAAGGAACGGGAGCGGCTGTTCGACGTCATCCGCGAGATCCAGGAGCAGAACCAGGGCGCCGACCCAGATGAGGTCATGGCCGAGGTCCTGCAAGCCCAGCGGGAGATCCGACGGGAGAGGGCTGAGTAGCAACCATGATCCGCGCCGTGCTGGATGCCAACGTCCTGATCAGCGCCGTCCTCTCCACCAAGGGCAGCCCGGCGGCCATCCTCGCCTGTTGGCAGGAGGGGAGACTGGAGATCGTCGTCAGCGAGGCGATCCTGAAGGAAACGGAGCGCGTCATCCATTATCCGCGGATTCAGGGGCACTATCAGCTGTCCGAGGAAAAGATAGAGCGCTTCCTCGGGCTCTTGCGCCGCTACGCCATTCTGTCAGAACCCCAGGAGCAAATTGATGTCGTTCAAGCCGATCCTAGCGATAACCGCTATCTGGAGGCGGCGATGGCCGGGGAGGCGTCCTACGTCGTCAGCGGCGACCGCCACCTGCTCGATCTGCAGCGGTATCGGGACATCCAGATCCTGGCGCCCAACGAGTTCATGACCTTTCTGAAGCTGGAAAGGAAGGGCTAAAGAGTAGATCGGGTGATGACGTCGACGCTCCCGTGCCGTGATGCTTCGATGCGCCGATGCCGCGATGCTACGATGCGGCTGTGCCCATGCGGCGCAGCATCAGCCTGTAGGTGTGCGTCGCGGGCTTTAGCGCGCGACGCACACTACCCCTTCCCCATCCCGCTCACCATGTACTATACTACACGCGCAGCACAAAAAAGGGCCGGGCGAATGCCCGGCCCTCCCTGGCCCGCTCACGCGGCCCTCTTCTTGCGATACTGCTGCGTGTTCACGTCGAACGTGCACTCGCACCAGCTGCCGTCCGGCATGCGTCTCGGGCACGACCAAAAGGCGCCATAGCGCCCCTGGCGGTAGCGCATCGGTGTCTTGTGCACCGGGCACCGGGGCACTTCCATGACATTCACCTCCGCGTCCTTGCTCTCAAGATGCAGCTTGCCGTTTCCGCCCCCGTTGTCGTGGGCGTGCACGA
>SKLG01000541.1 GCA_007123335.1 Anaerolineae bacterium
GTGACACCAGATACTACTACTGGTACACGGCCCCTGCTCCGGCTGTGGGAGAGTTGACTCCCGCGGTGACAGAGGCTCTGATAGTGTGTTCAGGCGCTGATCCTGCTCTAGATAGCGTCGAGTGCTTGGATCAAAACGGCGTACCATATGAGGTTGGTGGCGGAGAACCCGAATAATAAACTGAGCTCCTGTGACTGGCCGATCTGTCACTTGGCAGATCGGCCAGTCACTCCATTTTCTTTTTCATCGCCCATGACACTGCCACCCAAATCGCCACCATAAACGCTCTGGAGATGCCTGCATGACTCCTTGGGAGGACAACCGCCCCGCCGTGCCCCTCACCGCGCTCGCCGCCGACCCACGTGCCTTTACCCTGCTGGAGCTGATCATCGCCATGGGCATCATCGCGTTGCTCTGGGGGATCGTGATGTTCTCCGTCCAGGAGCTGCCCGAGGCAGCGCGGGTGCGTGCGCGGGCCATGGAGGAGGAGGTAGTGCAAAAGGCGCTGGATGCGCATCTGGCCGGCGATGATGCCCTCCCCCTCGATCCCCGCCCCGCCGAGGCCGCAGCGCCCATCTGCGCCAGCGACGCCGACGCCCCCTTTGCCCGCTACCTGCGCACCTGCACCACCTACGGCTATTGGTGGGACGTCCACGAGGAGAACGGCATCACCGTCACCCTGCACCAGGCAGAGTAATCGTCTCCGGGAGCGCCGAGCGCCTGCTCGGCTCTGCGAAGGCTTGCCGAGCAGGCGTTCGGCGTTCCCAAGTCGCCCGTAACCTTGCGCCTCCTTTTGTGTTTCTATGCCCAGACGATCGCAGGGCGCCCGGTGGATGTTGGGCCTGGGCGGACGTTTGCACATGCCCGCCGCTGCCCGTATACTGCGGCTCACCTGCCATAGATGAAGAATGAGGAGGAACCGGAACCCATGACAGATTCGATATTCGACCGCGTGCGCACCATCATCGTCGAGCAGCTCGGCGTGGAAGAGGAGCAGGTCACCATGGAGGCCAGCTTCCGCGAGGACCTGGAAGCCGACTCGCTGGACCTGGTGGAGCTGATTATGGCGTTTGAGGAAGAGTTTGGCGGCGACATCTCGGACGAAGAGGCACAGCAGATCGAGACCGTCGGCGACGCTGTGGGCTTTTTAAAGGCGCAGATGGGCTAAAGATCGAAACGAGCTGCCGGGCGCTTGTACGCCGTCATCGGCGCCGAGTGCTCGGCAGCTTGACGCTCGAAAGGGGGCACAGATGTCTACCGTCGCCATCGTCACCGACAGCACGGCCAGCTTGCCAACGTCCTTTTACGCCGAATACGGCATCGACATGGTGCCCTACTACGTACACTATCCCGACGAGAGGATCCGACGCGACGTAACCGAGATTACCTCGGAAGAGTTTGTCGCCTATCTGGCCGGTCTGCCCGATGGCTCCAAGCTGCCCACCACGGCCAACCCCGGCCCCGGCGACTATGAGCAAGTCTACCTCAAGGCTGCTGAGCGCAGCAACGCCATCCTCTCGCTGCACATCACCTCCATCGGTAGCGGCGCCTATGCCTCGGCGCTCATTGGCCGCGAGATGGCCCTGGCCAAGCTGCGCGATGTGCGCATCGAGGTCGTGGACACGCGCAACGTCTCCATGTGCCTGGGCTGGATGACATTGCAGGCGGCGCGGGCCGTCCAGGCTGGCGCCGATCTCGACGCCGTGCGTCGTCTGGTGCTGCGCATGATCCCGGTCACGCGGATGATCCAGACCGCCGACACGCTGCGCTACCTCTATATGGGCGGGCGCATCGGGCGGGCCAAGCATCTGCTGGGCTCGCTGCTGCGCATCAAGCCGCTGATCAGTATGGACGACGGGGAGATTGTCACCCTGGGGGTGGCGCGCACCCGGGCAAGCGCTTATCAGCGCATGGCCGAGTTGGTGCGCCAGGCTGTCGGCGATCAGGGGCGGATTCGTCTGGCGCTGACCTACGCCGGCGCTGAGGAGGATGCCAGGATGCTGTCGGCGTTGGTGCATGATGTGGTGACGGTGAGCGAGACGCTGCTTTGTCCGCTGTGTCCTGCGCTGTCGGTGCATAGTGGGCCGGGGACGGTGGGGTTGTGTTATACGCCGACCGAGATCTCTGAGCCTGAGTAGCGCGTCGGGAGACGCGCGCCCCGGGAGCGTTGGGGAGTATGTGCTTTGGCGCGTCGGGAGACGCGCGCCCCAGGAGCGTTGGGGAGCACGCGCCACTGATGGTATAGAGGGGCTGCGGTTCGCCCCTCTATCTGAACAGCGGATGCGTTGCCGTGAGACAGCGCCACCCTGGGCCGCGAATTGACTAGTCTGCGGCGGGAGGCGTCGCCTCGGACTCGGCCATAGACTGACGGGCGTGGCCGGTGAGCGATTGGGCCATGCTCAGGAACTCGCTGGGGATGATGAATTTGGTCGCCTCGGTGGCGCCCAGGTCGCCCAGCGCCTGCAAGTATTGCAGGGTCATCGTCTGGCTGCCCAGCGTTTGGCCAATGCGCTCGATCTCTTCCAATCCCTCGGCCAGACCCTGAGCGCGGAGGATGCGGGCCTCGCGCTCGCCCTCGGCCTGCAACACCGTCGCTTGCTTCTGACCATCGGCGCGGAGGACAATGGCCTCGCGATCGCCATTGGCCACCATAATCTGCGATTCGCGCTGGCCGTCGGCCTCGGTCACCATGGCCCGCCGATTGCGCTCGGCGGCCATCTGCCGGGTCATCGCCTCTTCGATGGCCCGCGGCGGAACGACTTCGCGGATTTCCACCGCCATGACCCGCACGCCCCAGCGGTCGGTGACGTCATCCAGCTTTTGGTGCAAAATCTGGTTGATCTCGTCGCGCTTGGAGAGCACGTCGTCTAGGGTCATGGCGCCGACGACGGCGCGCAGCGTGGTGATGGCCAGCCCGCGGGCAGCCCCGTTAAAGTCCTCCACCTCCAGCACGCTGCGCTCCGGGTCAATGACCTTGTCATAGACGAGAAAGTCGATGGACACCGAGGCATTGTCGGCGGTGATGCAGGTCTGCGGAGGCACGTCAAAGTAGACCTCGCGCAGATCGGCGCTGACGGCGCGATCCAGAAAGGGGATCAGCAGTACGATGCCCGGTCCTTTGGCGCCGACGCTGCGGCCCATGCGAAAGACGATGAGCCGCCGATACTCGGGCACGATGCGCACCGCCATGAGCAGCAGTACCACAAAGGCGCCCAAAATGACCAGAATAGCGATGAACGTTCCCATACCAGCCTCCTTGTATCCGATCTTTGGCCTGACGCGTCACGCCCACTGCGTGACGCTGCACACACAAATCGTCGCCCCGAGCCTACGACGTCTCTTGATCGCCCGGCAAGTCCAGCGGCTCCACCTGTAAGCGCACGCCGGTGACCGCAACCACGCGAACCGGCTTGCCCGCGGGGATGTTCTCCGCGACAGCCACGGCGCTCCACTCCTGGCGGTCGACACGCACTATGCCGGTGGGAGCCACGTCGGTGGTGGCCACACCCTGCATCCCCACGAGGCGCTGCGCCCCCGAACGCGGCGGCATGCGCGCCGCCGTGAGCATCGCACGCAGCACGACGAGAGAAAAGGCCACCATGCCCAGCGCTGATCCGGCGATGAGCCAGGGGTTGACGCGGAGATCTGGCGTGGCCGGCGAGCGCGGCGTAAAGGGTGTAAAGAGCAAGAGCGAGCCGAGGATAAAGGGGACTAGCGCCATGATCGAGACGATGGCCTCGGTGTCGGTGAGCAAGGCGACGACGAACAGGACCACACCTACGGCGATGAGCGCCAGGCCCGCCCAGTTGACAGGCAGGCTACCCAGGGCCAAAAAGGCCAGGATAAAGCACACGGCACTGCCGATAGCCCCAAAGCCCAGGCCGGGATCGGACAGCTCAGCCAGCAAAAAGAGGGTGCCCGCCGACAAGAGGAGATAGGCGATATTCGGGTCGCTGATCACGTGCATCAGACGCTCGATAAAGGTCATATTCACCTGCTCCAAAGGAGCTTGAGCCGTCCGCAAGACCACATCTCCCACCACGGTGGTCACCTGTTGCCCATCGAGAGTGGCCAGCAAGCCCGACAGATCCCCGATGACCATATCGATGACTTGCTCATTGACCGCCTCCTCGGCGGTGAGCGATACGCTGTCGCGCACCGCCTGCTCGGCCCACTCGACGTTGCGCCCGCGCTCGGTGGCGATGCTGCGGACCAGCGCGGCGGCATCGCTGGCCATCTTTTCCGCCGTGGTCTCGTCGATCTGGCCGCCAAGGGGCACGGGATGGGCCGCGCCGATGTGGGTAGCAGGCGCCATGGCCGCCACATGCGCCGCCAGGGTGATAAACATCCCCGCCGAGGTAGCGCGAGCGCCCCTCGGCGACACGTACACGGTGACGGGGATGGGCGAATCGAGGATATCCTGGACGATGTCGCGCATCGCGGTCTCGA
>SKLG01000421.1 GCA_007123335.1 Anaerolineae bacterium
AGCATGCTCATCGCCCGGGCGCGAAAGCGTGGATCGGCATACGTTTGCAGGAGCGCATTGGTCACCACCATGGCATTGTTCTCGCTGCCGCCCACCAGGGCCAGAAAGACCAGCGTCAACGGCCACAACGGCACCCCGGCGAACAGCACCAGGCCAAGCCCGGCGACCACCCCTGAGCCCAAGAGCAACAACCCTTTGTGGCGGAAATCGCCCAGTGAGGCCACAGCCATAGAGCTGATCAGCGCCCCCACCCCCGGGGCGGCCATTAACAACCCCAGGCCAACGGCGTCAAAGCCCATCACCTCGCTGGAGAACTTGGGCATAAAGGTGCGGTAGGGCATGGCAAAGAGGACCCGCGCAAAGCCTTGCACCAGCAGGCCGAGCATCAACGGGTTGCGCACCAAATAATGCACACCATCCAACAGGTCGCTCCACACTGAGGATGCCGAGGCGCCATCGAGCACGCCGGTAGCCGGCAGTCGCGAGATGCTAAAGATGGCGATGGAGTAAATACCAAACATGGCATAGTAGACGCCGCTAACGCCGTATAATTCGATGATCTGTCCGGCGGCCCAGGCCGAAAAGATGCCCATTAACCCCATACCCACCGAAGAGAGCGCCGCGGCATTGAGCAACGTCCGTCGGTCGATGAGCTCGGCGATCCAGGCATTCTGGGCAGGCATGATGAAGGAATAAGATAGCCCGGCCAGGATCGAGTTCAGCAACAGATGCCAGACCTGAATGACGCCAAAGGTAATCAGCAGCGCGATGATCAACGTATTGAGCATCATCAGACCACGGGCGGCGAGCATGATACTACGCTTCTCCACGCGGTCGGCCATGACACCGCCATAGAGGGCGAAGAACAGCGTGGCGATGCTCCAGCCGGTGCTCACCCAGCCGAGGATAAAAGCCGATCCGCTCAGCTCATAAACCAACCAACCTTGGGCTACCGCACCCATCTGAAAGGTGGTAGAGCCAGCCAACGCCGCCAGCCAGAGCCAGCGGAAGTGGCGGATGCGCAGCGCTGCAAAGGTATCGCGCCAATCCCATTCCAAAGCCGACACGCACTCCTCCTAGAGCTACCCATGGGGAAATGGCGGGCGTGGACGCCCGCGCCCTTTTATGCGATGCGAGGTTACGCGTAGCGCCCTACGCGCCGAACCAGATCCAGAGCAAAGCGATAGTTTTCCAGTGAGACATTATTGGGCACCGAGTGGTCCGAGTGGTAGATATAGCCGCCGCCCTCTTTGGCCACGGTGATCTTACTCACAATCTCGGCCTCGATCTCCTCCCGCGTGCCCGCCAGCGCCCGCGCATCAATGTTGCCATAGAACACCAGCCGGTCGCCGAACTGGGCCTTGAGCTCGCGCACATCCAGGCCAGCCTTGGCCTCCAATGGATGGAGACCGGCGAAACCGGCATCTATAAAGCCCGGAATCAGTGGGGCGATGTTGCCGTCCGAGTGGAGCATCGTCTTGATTCCCGCCTCGGCGAAATGGTCGCACATCCGTTTATGGTGGGGCAGCACCAACTCGCGATAGAGCCGCGGCGAGATCAAGGGTGCGGATTGATAGCCCAAGTCGTCGGCCAGTCGGGCGCCGTCGAACTCTAACCCGAGGGCACGCATTCCCTCAAACAGGTCGATGACGAGCTGGGCATGGGTGGCCATCATATCGTGGATCCACGCCGGCTGCTCCAGCATCAGCATCAGCTCGTTCTCCATACCAATGCGCGTCCAGGTAGGGTGAAAGGCGGCGTGGGCCCCATAGCAGACAAAGCGCCCCTCGCGGCGAGCCTGGGCATAAGCACCGCGCAGTCCCTCAGATAGACGCTCGGGGGTAAAGGCCAGCCGGTGGCGCTCACGCTCCCAATCCTCGGGGGTCTTGATGATGAAATCGAGCCACTGCGACGTCCACCCCTCATCGGTGTGCAGGTCGCGCCGCAGAGCGCCATCGGCATCCCAATAGGTGCGCGAGAGGGGTGTGCGCTCGACCTCGTGCTCGGGAAAGCGCATGGTATAGTCGCCGGAGAAAAAGGCGATCTCGTCGGTGCCCAACGCGCGGCTGGGCGAGATATCGGCCGGCAACCCCTCACGCTGCCAACGCTCGATGGTCGTGGCCCAGTAGCTGTCATCCAGGGGCACGCGATCGGGCACGCCGCCGTTCAGAACCGTCCAGACGCGTTCGCGCGAGTCCATCGCCTCCTCCTCGCTATAGCATGTCATAGATCGCCCGAATCAGCCCAAAGGAGACATACCCGCCGGTCAACCCCAAGGCGATCAGTTGGGGAGAAAGCCACACCGCCAGCACCGCCGCTGTGCCCAGCAGGGTCATGCTGAGCCGCCGCCGACGAAGCATCGAGGCCAACGCCGGGTAGCGCACTCGGCTGACCATCAAAAAGGTCAACACGGCCACAAGCGCCAGAATGACGGGGACGGACATTGAGCGCTGGCCATAGGCATCATTGACCAGCACACCCAGCGCCAGCGTAGCCCCAGAGGTGGAGATGGTCAGCCCCACGCTCTCGCTGTGTGAGGTCTTGGCGGGCAAAAGATTGAATCGCGCCAGCCGGAATGTCCCGCCAATGAGGTACACAACGCAGACCACCCAGCCAACCACCGGGTTGACGACCAGGCTGCGCAGATGCTGGTAGACCAGCACGCTGGGCGCCACGCCGAACGCCACCACATCCACCAGCGAATCTAGTTGCAGGCCAAAGGCGCTGGCGACGTCCAGGCGCCGCGCCACGGCGCCATCTGCACCATCCAGCACATAGCCGACAATGATGCATACGCCGGAGAGGGGCAGCATATCGTGGAGAGCCAACACCACCGCAGCAAAGGCGCTGGCCAGACCGGTGTAGGTGATCAGGCTAGGCACGACCTTGTACAAGGATTTTGTCCTCATCATTGTCTTGATCCCCATTTGCTACAGGACGAGCGATCGTCGTCCTCCCCGCATACACACGCTCCCCGAGAACAACCGTTGGCACCGTTGTTTCTGGTAAATAGACTTCCACCCGCGACCCAAACTTGATCACACCGAGAGGCTCGGCAGTATACAAATCTTGTCCCGGCTCGACCCAGCAGACGATGCGGCGCGCCAGGATACCAGAGATCTGCTTCACCAGCACCCGACCATGGTGAGTCTCCAGCCCGATGAGGTTGTGCTCATTGACCTCTGCCGCCTCGGGACGAAAGGCTTGTAGGAATCGCCCCGGCACGTGCTGGACGAACGCCACCCGGCCACTCATGGGGGCACGATTCACGTGCACGTCGAACAGCGACATGAAAATGCCGATCTTGGTCGCCGGCCCATGGAGGAAGCGAGGCTCGTGCACCAACTCCACATCCACCACCTGGCCATCCGCCGGGGAGATGAACAGATCGCCCTCTTCTTCCGGCGCGCGCCTCGGATGGCGAAAGAACCAGAGCAGCACCCCCCAAGCAGCAGCCAGCAGCGCCACAACCAGGAAGATAAGCCAGCCTGGCCATGTGACGGCCAGGACAGTGGCGAGTACGAGCAGTCCGCCAACGCTAAATAGCTCCTTTTCAGCGCCACGTGCCAGCCGCAGGGGCATTCTTGTCCGTGAGCGGTGTCGTGGGTCCTGCATAGTTCGATCATACCCCAAATGGTTTCCGCCATCGTGCGAGCACCCGACATGCGGTAGACAGCGTCGATGATGAATGGTTAGGGTCGCATTATAGGGTAGGATATCATGGCCTGCAACCTCGGCCTCCAGGCTCCAGGCCTGAGCCCCTGCTGAGCCCCACCTTTGAAGGGGGCGCGGCTCATAATGTCATTCTGCGCCCACGGCCTGCATCAAGGCCTTCATGTAGCCGATGGCATGAGCCCGCGCCTGCTTGGCATAGGCGTCGTCGCTGGGCATGTGCGGCATATGGTCCGGGATCATCGGCCCATCAAAGCCGACCTCCTGATAAATGCGCATCGCCGCCAGCATGTCGATGTCGCCGTTGTCGATAAAAGCCTCGCGGAATGACGGCATCTGCCCCACAATGTTGCGAAAGTGCACATAGAATATCTTGTTCTGGCGGCCAAAGTGGCGGATGGCGTCATACACGCCCTGCCCCAGCATCTCGGCGTAGCATCCCTGGCAAAAGAGGAGGCCGTTAGACGGGCTGGGCACCATGTCGATGGCCCGCTGGAACGCCTCGACGTTGCGAAAGAGACAGGCCGCGCCGGCAATGGGGCTCACCGGCGGATCGTCGGGGTGCAGCGCCATCTTGACTCCTGCCGACTCGGCCACGGGGATGATCGCCCGCAAAAAGGTCTCAAACGTCTCCCAAAGCGCCTCCTCGCCGATCTCCTTGGGGCCGATCAGCGGCGCATCCGCCATCAGCGCGTGGTCATAGCTCGTAAAGAGCGC
>SKLG01000177.1 GCA_007123335.1 Anaerolineae bacterium
GCACGTTAAAGCGCAGCACCAGGGTGTCGTTCCCGCCGGCGGCCTGGAGAGTGTCCACCAGATTGTCCGTGGTCGTGTTTACGTCGCGATACACAAGCTGATTGCCGGTCACCGTCGGGTTCGCGATGGTGGCAGGGGTACAGTTGCTATCCGTCCCCACACAGAGCTGGGACGTTCCCGCGTTATAGCTCAGCCCCGGGGGCAGAGTCACCACCAGATCGAGGTGACGCGCATCGACGGGGCCCGTATTCTCGATGACAACGGTCATGGTGATATTGTCATCGCAGGCATCCAGGCTCGTGGGACTCAACGCGACGCTGAGGAAGGCCAGGTCGGGCTTGCGCGTCTCGGTGCGCGACGATGTGCTGGCCGGCGTGGACGCCAGACATGTACCTGGATCATCGACGGTGCCGGGTTTGGTGGCAGAATCGCCATCGGCCAGGCCGCAGCCCCACCAGACCGACACCGCGTTGTCCAGGTCATTGCTGCACGGAGCGCCGTCGGACATTGCCGTTAGCGTGAGCAGCACGGTCTGCCCATGCGGCACGTCTTTTAGCTCCCAGGTTATGTTCTGGCCCTGGTTGTGACCATTGTCCGCGGTGTAGGGAGAATGGCCGACCGAACTCAGGTAGGTATAGGCGCCGCCCAGGGTATCCTCCACCCACAGGATCGGCAACGTATAGCCGCTCTGGTTCTCCACCTCGATGGTCCAGGAGACCTCCTCGCCGCAGCCGATGGGTTCATTCGCCCGCGTCTTACGGATGGTCACCTGCGGTCGACGGAAGGCGATGGTGAACGCGCTGTCGGCCACGGTGAATACCTTGCCGCAGGGGTTCTCATAGCGGGTGGAGACGATCACCGTGCCCCCGGCAAAGGCGCAGTCGGAGGCCAGCGTGTATTCGATCTCGATCTGATCGCCGGGACTCAGCGCGGCCATCCCCGAGATTTGGTCCTTGGTCCACATCAGCGGTGAGGTGAAGGGAGAAGGATCATAGCTCGCCTGAGGGCCGTTCCATGCGCCTCCGTTCACGCGCCAACGTGTCGAGCCCAAGACATAGCTCGTTCCAGTGGGCAAAGTGACCGTAGCCTCCAGATCATAGTTTGTCGTCTGGCCGGCGTTGCGCAAGGTGATATAGCCGGTCGGGCTGTCGCAGGCGTTGACCGGCGAGTCCACGCGATTGGTCGTCACCAGCAATGGCGCCGGGATCTTGACCACCGAGCTGTCGCTGACCGGCGTCTGGCACTCTGCGCCGCCGCAGCCCCATGACGTGCTCACGTCGTTGGTCAAGCCGACACAGGCGATGAGCGTGGCGTTGAGCGTAATCTCGCGCCGCTCGCCCGGTTCCATCTGGGCGATGGCGATGGTGGCGCCGTTGATGGGCTGGCCGAGATGGTTCTGGCCCGACGTGATGGTCACCCCGGCCATGTTATTAACCGTGGCCGAGCTGTAGGCCAGGCCGCTGCCCAACACATCATCCACCCACACGTTATAAGCCCTGCCGGCGCCTCGGTTGGTCACATAAATCTTCCACTGCACCTGTTTGGTGGCCGCATAAAAGACCTCGGGCGTCTTTTCGATGATCAAGCTGCCGCTGCGCACCAACGCCGGCGTGGCCCGCCCGGAGGTCGAGCAGATGTCATCGTACACCCCATCGGCGTTGCAGGGGTCGTCATAGTAGGCGATGGCCGCCAACTCGCCGCCGCCGGTGCAGCGTTTTTGCACGTCCAGGATCAAGGTGGCCGTCTGTCCGCTGCCTGTAAAGGCGTTGCCGAAATACCACACATAGTCGTTGCCAACCTCGGTGGGTACACAAGAGGTCGGTGCAATGCCACTACACACCGTGGCCGCCGGGTCGACAAGATAATAGTTGAGCCCCGACAACACCAGGCGCACGTCGGCCGGGTTCACGGACGACTCCTGGCGTAGGGTGAGGGTGATCGTCTTGGTCTCGCACGTGTCCACGATCTGACCCAGCCCGCTCACCGACACTGACATATCTGGCGCCGCCACCGAGACGACGGCGGCCTCGTGAATGCGCCCATCCACCAGGCATTCGCTGCCTGTCTGGATGCCCATGTCCAGCGTCGACCAGGAGTAAAAGGTCTTGCCAGAGCAGGGCGACGCCGTAGCCTCGGTAACGCGAAGCTTGTAGGTGATGGTGAGGGTGCTTCCGTTCAGGTTCGTCGCAGCACAGCCGCTGAAATCCAGGGTGAGATTGCCGCCAGGGCCGGGCGTCGTGTCCGTGATAGTGACGCAATCCAGGGCGGTGGCGCCCAGTGTGACCGCAAGCGAGCCTGCCACATACTCTTGCTCCTGATCGGCGTGTTCGATGAACCGCAGCGCGTTCAGCACGACATTGGACGAAAAGGCATACGTGTTCGTGTATTCGATCTCGCCGCAGCGCACGCCGGTGCCGGGGTTGGCTGTTTTGTTCGCCGTCACCCCTTCCTCGCACTCGATGGCCGTCGTCTGGGCGTCAGAGGCGGTGAGCACACATCCGCAGCAATCCACAGCCCGCGCGGTGATGGTGTTGGTGAAAAGGGTTCTGCAGTAATCCTGGCAGTCGCTGCGCCCAGGGGCTTGCAGGGTGACGGTGGTGTTCAAAGAAGCGGGAGGCACATAGCTCCAGACGATGACGCCGCCCGTACCGTCGGCGTCCGGCGCCCAGGTGCTGCCGCCGCCGGCAAAGATTACCGTGAACCCCGCGGGCACGGTGTCGGTCACGGTAACGACACCGGCCGTCCCCGTGCCGCAGCTCGTCGGGCCGCTATAGGCTGACGAGATGCTATAGACGACCTGATCACCGATCTGGATAATTGCCGGCGCGCCGCTCTTGGAGACCGACAACCCGGTGCTATCGGTCGGCGCGCTGATCGTGCTCAGCTCTACCGGCGGGTAGAATGGGTTGCCGCAGCCGTCCTTGTATACCTTTTGCCACAGCAGCGCCCCGCTGGGGAAATCCCCGGCGCACCAGTCGTCATGGCTCAGCCGAAAGACGAGGGTATAGCTTTGACCAGGCAGGATCGGATCCGTCAGCTCAAAACGCTTCTCGGCGCCGTTATAGCTGGCCCCAGACGAGACGCCCGATACGGCGAGGTGGCCGAAATCGACCAGGAGCCACACGTCATACGCAGCGCCATCGCCGACGTTGCTGATGGTCGTGACGACGTCTACAAAATTCTGGCAGTAGGCAAAGGCGATGTCGGGCGGATCATGCTGCAACAGCGGCGTCTTGACGATGCGCTGCACCGACGCCGTCGCCGTGCCGCCATCCACGGCGGTGTCGAAACAGACCTCGCCGCCGCAGCCCCAGCGCACGTCGGCGTCGTTGTCCAGCCCCTCGCAGGCGATCACTCGGGCGGTGATCTCGATGTTCACGATATCGCCAGGAGCCATGGCCTCAAGCGCAGAGACCTGACCCTGGCCCCAGGTCGTCGTCTGGCCCACGTTCACGCCAGCGGGAACCGAGGAGACGTATTCCAGCCCCGCGCCCAGCGCGTCCGACACTACCACGTTCTGGATCGGCCCCAGGCCGGTGTTCTCCACCGTCAGCGTCCAGGTGACCAAATCACCCACTTCGGCGGGGATCACGTTGGGCGTCTTTTTGATCGTCACCCCGCCAGGAAGCACGGTGAGGCTCAGCGCGCCGGTCCTGTCTTGGCCGCCCTGGTACTCTACCCAGGCGTTGAGCGAGCCGGATACGGCGTCGCAGTCGGTGCGCAGCTCAAAAGAGACGTTGAGTGTCTCGCCAGCGGCGAGGGTGATAGGCTGGTCACAGACGTCATTCACGTCCCAGATCAGGTCGCTGCCCTCGGTGTTTGGCTCAGCGGTGCAGAATGGGTCGTGGTCGTCGATTCTCAGGCTGACCGTGCCTGGCACATAGTGGAAACCGGGCGTAAGGTTCCCCAGCTTGGCGATGACCACCAGATTGGTGATAGCATTGCCAGTTTGGTTATCGAAGGAGATGGTATAGGTCTCTGTGGCGCACTGATTCACCTCGGTGGCGCCGATGATGGTGATCGCCCCGGCGCCGTTGCCCAAAGGCCGGGAGGACCAGCCAAACACCCCCGAGTCGGCGGCGACCGCCAAGGCTGCCGGCTGGTCCGCCGAGACCCCCGGCGTCGCGATCAAGAGTATCACCATGCCCAGCGCCAGCAGCGCCAGCCATAGTGAGAGGATACGCCACGCAGACCTGGATCGTTGTGGCATCGGTGACGTCGTCGTGGTGGCGCACATCATCTCCATGTACTCTCCTCTTCACCTATGGCATAAACGAGCTTTGAAAAGTATAGCGTCAAACAATCAAGCAGACGTAAATGGCGCGTAAGGTTAATGACAAATCTGTACATGTACGGCATCTGGGAAGGCGCATGAGCATCAGAAGCATAGCATGCCGCGCCAAAGGCGGATGGAAAAAGTCGCGCTTGCGGTCTCGATGCTGCCGTGTTATCCTCTCTGTTGTCACAATCACCCCTGGCGCCCCGCGAGAGGGCGCCGCCATTGCCGCCACGCCAACTCCTTCATCGTCGCACGACGTCGCCTCATCTCATGAGCCGTGTAGGCGCGCGCCGCACAGATCGATGTTCATGAATCCGTTCGACAGGACCCGCCGAAAGAGAGGGGAACCACGCACGCCCCGCTCACCATGGCGGGCAGAGGAGGTAAGCAGATGGCAGGCTATATCGTGCTAGGCAAGTACACCGAAGAGGGGCTACAGAATCTCAAAGACATGCCCGAGATCATCGCCAAGCATCGGGCCAATTGTGAGAAGCAGGGGATCCGCTTGATCGGCACGTGGTACACGTTTGGCGAGTATGATTTTTGCTCGATCTATGACGCCCCCGACGATCTGGCTATGGCTGAGAGGGTGCTCGATACGGCCCAAGGAGGCTTGGCCAAGACCACGACGGTGCGGGCGCTGAGCGAAGAAGAGTTTGCGCAGGTGGTAGAAAAACTCCCCTAAAAGAGCGGGCGCGCGCTCACTCGAATGACGCACGAGAAAAAAGGCAGGCCAGAGATGGCCTGCCTTTTTGTCTGGTTCTATCGAGAGCGTCGACCTAGCGGCGGCGCGGCTTTTTGCGGCGCTCGCGCAGCGCGCTCTCCCAGGCTACCTGAAAAGCAGTGGGGAAATCGCTGTCCTCGGCATCACTGGTGGAGGCGGCCACCGGTTGCGGCTCCTCCTCGACCTCGACATCCATGCCCTTGGTGGAGAGCGAAATGCGACGCCTATCGGTATCCACTTCCAGGATGCGCACCTCGATCTCGTCGCCGACGTTCAACGCCTGCGAAGGGTGGCTCACATATCCGTCGGTGATCTCGGAGATATGCAACAGCCCATCCGTCTGGGCGCCCACGTCGATAAAGGCGCCAAAATCCACCAGGCGAACGACGCGCCCCTGGACGATGCTGTTCTCTTGGAGTTCTTTGAGCGACTTTTTCGCGCCCTTGCCCGCCCCTGGGATGGTCAGGCTGATGCGGTTGCGCTCGGTATCGATGCGCCGAATCTGCACATCGAGGACGTCGCCCTCTTTGATGGTCTTGTCGATCCCGGCGCGCTTGAGGGTCGAGATGTGCGCCAGCCCATCGCGGCCAACGCCCACGTCGATAAAGGCGCCAAAGTCCACCACATTGCGCACCCGACCTTGCAGCCGCATGCCCGGCTTTAAATCCTCAATATCGCTAGGCTTTTCGCTATCTGGGCTCTCGGTCTTCTCAGTGGCCTCTGCTTCTTCAGCGGTTGCCGCTGGCTCGGCGGCCGCTGCTTCCTCAGTGGCGGCTGCTTCCTCAGTGGCGGCTGCTTCTTCAGCAGCCGATTCCTCGGCGGCCACAGGCTCACTGGTCTGGGTGGTCTCATCCGCCGCGGCCTCTGCCTCGGCGGTTGGTGCTTCTATCGGCCGATCCTGGGCATCCAGCTCGACCTGTTTGTTTTCGCTATCCATGCTCGATCCGATCTCCCCCGCTCTACTTGCATCAACATTTGGTGACCATCGAATATTATCCTATAACTGGCCGAGATCGTCAAATCGCTCGGAGGGGTGACAAGCGATTATGGCCTCTCCACCTCGGCATCAGCCGATGGCCGCCTCGCCCTGGATCGAGTGAATGAGCGCCATGGCCTGGCCCACCGCCTCGGTGTCGCCACGGATCATCATGCGCAGGCTGCCTTCGGCGCCAGCAAGACCCCCGGCAGCCGTGGGCAATGCCTCGACGTCAAACAGCACGCGCAACGCCTCGATCTCGGTGAACACCCCGCCGTGAACGGGCCACAGCGAATAGACCTTGCCCAGGCTCTCGTCGGGCTCGGCGATGATGGCACTGATCTCGTGCAGATCCAGAGGCACCTCCTTTTCCAGCCCCACCGGGATGAGCAGGCGAATCTTTTTCGAGATGATGGCCCCCAGCGCCCCGCCGATGGTTCCTCCGGTGGGGTGGCCGATGGTGATCCCGGCGACGCCGGCGGCATAGTTCAGGGCGTTGGCGCCCTTGATATAGATGTCGCCCTCCTCCATCACCTCCAGCACCGAAAAGCGGTCCAGGTCGGGGCGCGGCTCGCCGTTCACCCACACCATGTCGGGCATGCGCGTCACCTCCCACGCCACCTGTCGCTTGGCCGGGATGGTGCGCCCGCTGATGTAGGCGCGCTTGTCGATGGTCTTGCCGGTGAGCTCTTCATAGATATAGGCGTTGGTGCTGCCGCTGGTCAGGACGACCACGCCCTCCTCCAACCTGTCCTGGATCACACCCAGGGCGGCCACGCCCTTGGCGATCAGGCGCTTGGATTCGGCGACGGTCAAGACAAATTCTGCTTTCACGTTTGTATCCTCCCTCAATCGGCGGTAATGCGGTTCTTGATCTGTTCATAGGTGGCCGGGCCGATGCCCTTGATCGCCATGATCTCGATGGGATCGGCAAAGGGGCCATGCTCGTCGCGATAGGCGATGATCCGTTCGGCATAGGCTGGCCCGATGCCGGGCAGCGTCTCCAGCTCGGCCGCCGACGCCGTGTTGATGTTGATCGGCCCGCCGCCTGTCGCCGACGGTTGGCCGACGACGGATGGCGTGGGAAGCGGGGTGGGGCTCGGCGGCACTGGCGTTTGCTCATAGGGCACAAAGACTTGCTGGCCATCATGGACAAAGGCGGCCAGGTTGATCCGCGTAGAATCGGCGTTCACTGCCAGCCCACCGGCGGCCTCGACGGCCTCGATCAGCCGGCTGTCCGGCGCCAGGATGTACACGCCTGGCTGCTGCACCGCGCCGGTGACATGGACGCGCAGCGGCGCCGGCGTGGGTGAAGGCGCCACCGTCGCCGTGGGCGTCGGCGCCACGATGGTCAAGGGCTCGGGCTGCGGCCAGCGCTCCCATAGCACATAGCCGCCAAAAAAGATGGCGAACACCAGACTGAGAATGGCATAGCCTCGATAGCGTGTGAATGTATCCATCTTGTTCCACCGGGGCAGGACGAGCCCACTCTAGCCAACGCTCACTGCGCACAGAATCGATAGACGATATCATACAACACATCGAGACCAAACTCCAGGCTCTCCAGCCACACACATTCGTCCACGGCGTGGGCCCCTGCACCCTCTATGCCCTGGGGAAAAGGCTTGCCCGGCACAAATCCATACACCGGCACGCCCAAAGGGATGAGATGCTTGGCGTCGGTGGAGCCGGCGCACATCCAGGGCACCGTCTGTGCTCCAGGATAGTGCTCGGCGATCACCTGACGGATGGTGCGGATAATCGAGGCATCGCTGGGCGATTCCAGACCAGGAGAGTATTGGCCGTTATAGAGCTCGATCTGCACATCCTGGCCGCCAGCTTGGCGCAACAGCTCCAGGAAGCCATCGCTGGTCTGCCCCGGCAGGATGCGCCCATCAACATACGCCGTGGCGCTGGGCGGGATGACGTTGATGCTCTGCGGGTCGCCGGCGCGCAGGCCGGTGAGCGACGCCGTATCGTAAAAGAGAGGCCGGTGTCGCCCGATATCCTCGGCGGCAAATCCGGCAGCCTCTAGCGCCGCCTCGATCTTGTTCTTGCCCAGCAGCTTTTCCACGCGCCTGGCCGCAGAGTCAGACGTCGCCTGGGCGACGAGGACCATCGCGCGCCCCATGGTCTCGCTGACCCGCCCGCCGAGGTGGCCATCGTCCAGGCGAGAGAGCGCGCGGGCCAGCGTTACCGTGGACAGGTCCCCGCGAGGATACGCGCCGTGACCGCCCTTGGCATACGTCATCCATCTCGAGCGACAGACCCCCTTTTCGGCCGTCTGGCAGGTGAAAAAGGTGTGCTCGCCGACCCGAAAGGGCGTGCCGCCACCCTCGTTGATGGCGCATTCAACATCGCGGAACAACATGGGCCGCTCGCGGCTCAACCAACCCATCCCCTGACGCCCGCCATGTTCCTCATCGGCGCTGGCAGCTAGCAACAGATCGCGTTTCAGCGGCGTCTCACGTTCGGCCAACGCCAGCAGGATCACCGCCGAGATGGCGATCATCTGCTTCATGTCGGTGCTGCCGCGCCCCCAGACAAAGCCATCGTGGATATCGCCGCCAAAGGGCGGGTGGGTCCACTCGTCAGCATCCGCCGCCACCACGTCGAGATGCCCCATGAGCATCATCGGCTTGGCGGCGCCGGTCCCGCGCAGGCGGGCGATGAGGTTACCGCGCCCAGGCGCCGACTCGATGATCTTGATCTCGATCCCCGCCGGCGTCAGCAGCCCGGCGAGGTATTGGGCTGCGGCGGTCTCGTTGCCCGGTGGGTTTGTCGTGTCGATGCGAATTAGCTCTTGGAGGATCTCGATGACTCGCGCTTGCCATTTTTCGCCGGGTAGATGCATGACCATTCCCCCTTGTCTGCGTCGATGACCAAGCGTACCACAAGTTATAGCGACGGGCAAGGGGTTTGACGTCCCGAACGATAGCCGCCCGGCTTGCACCGCTGCCTTCAACATGCTAGAATTCCTCATCCGTATCGTCTATTGGCCAGCCGCTGCGCTGGCTTTTGAGGAGGACCCTTTGACTACCCCTTATCGTGATGTCTCGCAGCTCGTCGTGCACTGTCGCAAGGATCGCGATTTCCAGATCCATATCGTCGATCTCGGCAGCGAGGTGACGGTGGCGTCTGTGCACGGCGGGCGCATCGAGCCGCTGACCAGCGCCCTGGCCGAGGCCATCGCCGGCGCGGAGCACAATCTGTACGATTTCCGTGGCATCCGCCGCAGCAACAACGCCCAATTGCGGGTGCCCGTGTCGCGTTTTGCCGAGATGCGCCTGAACGCGCTGATGCGCCGTTCCCAGGCGGCGCTGCACATTGACGGCGTGCCGGGCGAGCGCGCCGTCGTCCACTTGGGCGGGCAGAACCGCGCCTTCAAGGAGATGTTGGCCGAGAGCCTGACCGGCGCCGGCTTGACGATAGAAGCTCCCCACGGGCCAGGCGCCGCCCACGATCCTACCCGCTTTTACAACGCCCCCGAGGCCGGCGGCGTGCAGATGGAGCTGTCGCTGGCGTTGCGCGAGCAGATGGTCGACGGCCCGCTAGAGCCCGGCGCCGGCGAGGATCCGGCGCGTCGCACGGCGCTCTTTTCCACGGTGACGCAGGCGGTTCGCGAGGCGTTGGAGCGCTATCTGGCCGAGACGCGCTCCGACCTGGATGCCGCCATGGAGCGCTTTGAGCGCTCCACCGAGCGCTTTTCCCCCTCGCTGCGCCAACAGGGCCACGGCGATCACGATCACCACCATGGCAACGGCGGCAACAGGCAGAATGGATCGAGAGGCTAGCCGGGGTGCCCACCGCTGACGCCGAGACGCTCATCCGCGTCGATCATCGCGAGCTGGCCAGCGGCGTGCCCGAGCGGCTGGCGGCCATCGATGGAGTCACCCTCTCCATCGAGGCGTTGGAGCTGGCCGATTATTGCCTGAGCCCGCAATTGGCGGTGGAGCGCAAGACGGCGGCCGATCTGGCCGCCTCCATCGTCGACAGGCGGCTCTTTGCGCAGGTGCACGAGCTTACCCAGCGCTTTAGCCAGGTGGTGGTGCTCATCGAAGGCGCCGAGCTGTACGCCGGGAGCAACCTGCACCCCAACGCCCTGCGCGGCGCCCTCTCGTATCTGGTGGTGCTGTCGGGCGCGTCGGTGGTGCGCAGCGAGGGACCGGAGGACACGGCCCAGCTTTTGGCCACCATGGCCCGCCACGCGCAACATGGCCTCGGCTATACCCTGTCGCTGCACCACAAGCGCCGCAGTCCATCGCCCAACGTGCAGACGCGCTATCTGGTGGAGGACCTGCCCGGCATCGGCCCGCAAACGGCCCGCGCGCTGTTGGGCGCCTTTGCCACGCTAGAGGCGCTGTTCAGCGCCGACGTCGACGCCTTGCAGCAGGTTTCGGGTATCGGCCCCAAGCGGGCGCAGGCCATCCGCAACCTGGCTACCCATCGCTACGTAGAGGATCAAGATCATCTATCAGGCCATCCATCACGTGACGAATCGCCCAATATACCGTCTGACATAGAGTGAGCGCGAACCTGCTGGCCCCATACTCCCTTTTGACATCATACATTGCACACGCATCGCACAGGAGGAACCATGGAATATCAGATCCACGGCACGGTGCTTCAGTCGGTCGATGTCACCCTATCCGCAGGCGAATCGGTCTATACCGAGAGTGGCGGCATGGCCTGGATGCGGGGTGATATCGAGATGAATACCAGCACCCGGGGCGGGCTGCTGGCAGGATTGGGCAGGTCATTGGCCGGTGAGTCGCTGTTCATGACCAGCTATATCTGCAAGAGCGGCACGGCGATGGTCACCTTTACCCCTGCGGTGCCGGGCAGCGTCATGGCCTTTCATCTACGGGCCGGCGAAAGCCTGATCTGCCAGAAGGATGCCTTTATGGCCGCCGAGGAGACGGTCTCCATCGAGATGCACTTTCGCAAACGGCTGGGCAGCGGCCTGTTTGGCGGCGAGGGGTTCATCCTGCAAAAGATCACCGGGCCGGGGGTGGTCTTTCTCGAGATCGACGGCGACGTGCGCGAGTACAATCTGAACAGCGGCGAGACGATGCGCATCGACCCCGGTCACATCGCCCTCTATGAGCCGACGGTGGATTACGACATCTCGGCGGTGCGCGGGATCAAGAACGTGCTCTTTGCCGGCGAGGGCCTCTTTTTGGCCACGCTGACCGGGCCGGGCAAGATCTGGCTGCAAAGCATGCCCATCCCGAACCTGGCCGCCAAGATTCGCAAGTATATGCCCTCCTCCAAGAGCAGTTGACGCCGGTACGCCAAAAGACGCCCTGGCTCCCCCACAAGGGGCGGCCAGGGCGTCTATTCTTGTGGGCCGACGCGCCCAGCTAGGGCGCCAGCGGCAGGCCCAGCGCCTGCAACACGGCCACGATCAGCGGGGCGATGATCAGCGCCGGCAGCATGTTGGCCACGCGGATGCGCTTGATGTCCAGAAGCAACAGGCCGATGCCCAGAATCATGACCCCGCCGGCCGCCGTCATCTCGGCGATCATCGCCTCGTTCAGCGCCGCCTGGGCCAGCCCGGCCATGAGCGTGAGCGAGCCCTGATAGACCAGCAGCGTCAGGATGGAAAAGAGCACCCCCACGCCCAGCGACGACGCCAAGGCCAGAGCGGTGAACCCGTCCAATAGCGACTTGATGGCCAGCAAGGTGAAATCGCCGGTGAGCCCATCCTGGATCGAGCCCAGCACCGTTACCGGGCCGACACAAAAGACCAGGCTTGCGGTGACAAAGCCCTCGGTAAAGCGGCCCAGCCGCTCCGGCGGCAGAAACCGCTCGCTGCGATGGCGCAGCCACTCGCTCAATCGGTCGAGGCGCACATCAATGCGCCACCACTCGCCCAACACGCCGCCCACCAGGATACTGCCCATGATGATGAGCAGGTTCTGGGTCTGCAATGTGAGGTGCACCCCCAAGACCAGGGTGACCAGGCCGATGCCATGGAGCACCGTGTCGCGCATACGCTCAGGCAGCCGTTGGCCGAGGATGGCTCCCAGACCTCCGCCAACGGCTACCGTGGCGATATTGATGACCGTGCCGATCAAGGGCCGCCTCTCCTTTTGCGATGATGATGGCGACAATGGTTACACAGTCGGCGGCAGCTAGCCCTCAAAGAAGGGAAGCTCTTGCTCGTCAAAGTACCACTTGCCTTCGTTCACCAAATAGCTGTGGCTCTCCTCCAAAAAGACATAGTGCTTGTTCTCGGCCTTGGCCAGGAACTCCCACACCGCCTTTTCTTCCGGGTTGGCGGCATCTTTGGCGGCCTGCGTATATAGGTTATAACCGCGACGCTCAAAATCCATGGCCATCTCGAGGGCCTCGACGTCGCTGGCTTCCTCAGGGATCAGACACTCGGCCTCGCCTGCCTCGGGGAAAATATCCGTCGGCTCGACGCTCTCGGCGAGCTCCATCGCCTCATCCACCGAGACCCAGTCCTTGTCCTTGGAGACGGCGGCGTATTGGCCCATGAGCAGTTCGAGATGCCGTTCCTCTTCGTCACACAGGCTTTGAAAGATTCTCTGTCCGGTCTCATCCTGGGTGCGCTCAGCGGCCTGGGTGTAAAAGCGCTTCCCCCAGATCTCGGTGCTCATACCCTTTTTTAGTACGTTGCTAACGTCTGACATGTGTCTACCTTTCTACAAAGTGGGTTGTCGCCTGCCCAAGGGCAGGATAGCGAACGATCATGATCGATCAAAAGCCAGCGTCATCGTCCGGCGTTCTCCGTCGCGCACCACCGTCAGCGGCAGGTGCGCTCCAGGCTGGGCGCCGGCGAGAAGCTGCTCCAGCCCAACCGCGCTGGACACCGAGCGGCCGGCCAGCTCGACGATGACGTCCCCCGCCTCCAAGCCGGCCCGCGCGGCAGGTGTGCCCGGCCGCACCCTGCCCACATAGGCGCCCTGGCGGATGTTGGTGCGTCCCTTGGCGGCCATGTCGGCAGCGTCGGCCACGGCGGCCCCCAGCTTAAGGCGGCGGGTCTCGGCCAACAGCCTATCGAGCTGCTGGCGGTCGAACCCTACCACCACGTGTCGAGCGCCATTATCGATCACCGTCACCGGCACGCCCTGTTGCCCCGAGATGCGCACCATCTCTTGCGCCGCGGCGGGATCCCGCGAGACGTCCCTCTCACGATAGTCGACGGACTGGCGTGAAAGATACTCTTTCACCTGATGACAATAGGGTCAAGTCGGCGTCGTATATACCGTGACGGCCACTAGACCATAAACTCCTCGACGAGCTGGCGATAGTCCTCCTGGGGCCGCGCACGTATCGGCTGCTCCACCAGGCTCTGCTCGCGGATCACCTCCACGCGCTCCTCATAGGCCGGCACCGACTCGTCCTGGTAAAAGATGCCGATAGGGATGCGCTCGCCGCCAGGGTATTCGAACGCCTTGGCCAATGCCGCTTCATGATCGCCGGTGTCATGGCCCTCCTCCTGCAGATCATAGGTGTGCTCGCGGTAGAAATCAAAATCCATGCGCCGATTAAAAGTGACGCACACCTGCATGACCTCTAGCAGGGCATAGCCACGGTGCTTGAGCGCCTCGCCCATGATCTTTTGCATGTGGCGCAAATCGTGCGTGGCCGTGCGGGCCACAAAGGTGCACGCCTGCGAAAGCGCCAGGCTCAAGGCGTTGAGTGGGCGCTCCACCACCCCCGAGGGGGGCGGAGAGGTGGGCGTAGCGACGCCCTCGAGCGTCGTCGGTGAGAACTGGCCCCGGGTCAACGCATAGACCTGGTTGTTGTGCACCATGTCGATGATGCCGATATTGCGCCGCACCGAATGCAAAAAGTGGTTGCCGCCCTCGCCATAGCCATCGCCGTCGCCATGGCCGACGATCACCTTCATCTTGGGGTTGGCCAGCTTGAAGCCGGTGGCCACCGGCAACGGTCGCCCGTGGAGCCCGTGTAACCCCGTGATCTTCATATAGTCGTTGGTCTTGCCCGACTGGCCGATACCGGTGATCATGATCACCTCGTGAGGCTCGAGCCCGGCATCATTGAGGGCGCGCTGGAGCGCGTTGAGGATGCCAAAGTTGCCACAGCCGCGGCACCAGGTCGGTCGTGAACCGCCATCAAAGGGATTTTCTGCCATTCTTCCTATTCCTCCATCGCCGCCAGAATATAGCCCGGCGTAAAGCCGCGCCCATCGTACTTGAGGATCTTTTTATCCACCTCGATGCCGGCATGGGCCTGGAGCATAAAGGCGAACTGGGCCGTGGCATTGCCCTCGACATCGACGAGTTTGTTCGCGCCAGCCAGGACCTCGCGGGCGGCCTCCGCCGGGAAGGGCCACAGGTCGACGAAATGGACCATGTTGGCCGAGCCGCCATCCTCATTCAGCCGCTCCATCGCCTCGCGCACGGCGCCAAAGGGAGAGCCCCAGCAGACAAAGGTGATATCGGCCTCCTCGGGGCCATACTTGATCGGCGGGCGAATCTCCTCGGCGATGGCCTGGAGTTTGCGCACCCGTTTGCTGACCATGGCACTGCTGATGTGCGGATCCTCGGTGATGTGCCCGTCCTCGCTGTGCTCGTTGGCGGTGGCGAGATAGACGGCTTTGGAGTGCGATCCGGGCAGCGCTCTCGGCGAGACGCCATCCTCGGTGATCCGATAGCGCAGATATTCCTCATCCAGAGCCTCCAGATCGTCGGCGCTGAGCAGCTTGCCGCGCTCGATCTCGACCGACTCTGCGTCAAACCGGTCCATCTCGGTGGACCAGACGCTCACCGCGAGATCATGGTCCGTCAGGACGACGACCAGGCACTGGTATTTTTCGGCGATGTTGAACGCCCTGGCGGCGCAGCGGAACGCCTCTTCGGGCGTGTGGGGCGCCAGAATGGCTCGTGGAAACTCGCCATGCCCCGAATAGATGGCCAACGGCAGATCGGCCTGGGCCGTGCGCGTGGCCAGGCCGGTGCCCGGCCCAGGGCGCTGGGCGAGCAAGA
>SKLG01000243.1 GCA_007123335.1 Anaerolineae bacterium
CAAGAGATGGGCATCGATCTGCGCGAGACCGATCTACGGGTGGGCTTTTTCGGCGCCGAACCATGGACGGAGGGAATGCGCCAGGAGATTGAGGCTCGCCTGGGCATCACGGCGCTGGACATCTATGGCTTGAGCGAGATCATCGGCCCGGGTGTATCCTCCGAGTGTACACACAAGTGTGGTCTGCACATCTTTGAGGACTATTTCTTGCCCGAGATCATTGACCCCCAGACAGAGCAGCCCTTGCCCTACGGCGAGTATGGCGAGCTGACCTTTACTGCGCTGACCAAGGAAGCGCTGCCGGTGATCCGCTACCGTACCGGCGATATCACTCGGCTCATGCCCGAACAGTGCGCCTGTGGCCGCACCATGGTGCGCATGGCCAAGGTCAGCGGTCGCACCGACGATATGCTCATTGTGCGCGGCGTCAACGTCTTTCCTTCACAGATCGAGACAGTGTTGTTGCAGGTCAAGAACGTGCAGCCTCACTATCTCATTATCGTCGACCGCGAGCGCGGCGCGATGGATACGGTAGAGATCTGGGTGGAGGTATCCGAGGGCATCTTCTCCGACGAGCTGGGCGCGCTGGCCGATCTCCAGCGCCAGGCCGAGAGGCAGCTTCATGAGACGCTGGGCATCGCGGCTAGGGTCAAGCTGGTGGAGCCGAACCGTATCGAGCGCAGCATGGGCAAGGCCAAGCGCGTCATCGATCGCCGCGATGTGTACGGCGTCTGACGCGCTCATGATCAGGGGTATGGGATGGTACAGATGATCTGGAATCAAGAACGAGAGACCATGTCGCGAGGGGCGCTGGAGGCGCTGCAACTGGAGCTTTTGCGGCGTCAGGTGGCCACCGTGTATGAAAAGGTGCCCTTTTATCGGCACGCTCTTCGGGCGCGGGGGGTGAGCGCTCAAGATATCCACTCGCTGGACGACCTCGATCGCCTGCCCTTTACGACCAAGAGCGATTTCCGCGATAACTATCCCTTTGGGCTGCTGGCCGTGCCCCGACGGCAGCTTTCGCGGGTACACGCCTCCAGCGGCACCACCGGCAAGCCCACGGTCGTTGCCTACACGCAGGCCGACGTGGACATGTGGCGCGAGGTGTGCGCGCGAAACCTGGTCGCCGGCGGGGTAACCGAGGACGACATGGTTCAAATCGCCATGGGCTATGGCCTGTTCACCGGCGGCCTCGGCTGGCACTATGGCGCGGAACATCTGGGCGCCACGGTGGTGCCCATGTCCTCGGGCAACACTCGGCGGCAGATCATGCTCTTGCAGGATTTCGAGGCTACCGTCTTTTGCGCCACGCCCTCCTATGCCATCTATCTGGCGGAGCAGGCCGACGAGATGGGCGTCGATCTCACCCAGACCACGTTGCGCGTGGGCATCCATGGCGCCGAGCCCTGGTCCGACGAGATGCGCCGCGAGATCGCCAGGCGTATGGGGATCGATCCCATCGATACCTATGGCCTTTCCGAGCTCGTCGGGCCGGGCGTCTCGGGCGAGTGCACGGCCCACTGCGGGCTGCACATCAACGAGGACCATTTTCTCGCCGAGATTGTCGATCCAAAGAGTGGTGAGCGTCTACTGCCAGGCGAGCGCGGCGAGCTGGTTATCACCGCGCTGACCAAAGAGGCGCTGCCGGTGATCCGCTATCGCACTGGAGATATCACCCGGCTGGATACGAGCCCGTGCGCGTGCGGACGCACGCTGGCGCGCATGGAAAAGATCAGCGGGCGTACCGACGACATGCTCATCTTGCGCGGTGTAAATGTGTTTCCCTCCCAGATCGAGACGGTCCTGCTACGCCTCGAGGGGGTGCAGCCACATTATGTGATCCTTGTGGATCGCGACATGGGCACCATGGATGACGTCGAGATCTGGGTGGAGGTCTCGCAGGACCTCTTTGCCGACAATATCGGGCGCTTGCGTGAGCTGCAAAAGACGGCCGAGTTCGAGATGTTTGAGACGTTGGGCATCCACGCCCGGATCAAGCTTGTGGAGCCCCATTCCATCGAGCGCAGCATGGGCAAGTCGCAGCGGGTCATCGACCGCCGCAACGTATATGGCTCGTAGAGCATCGCACAGGTAGATTCGTCACGGTTGCGGGTTTGCTGGCCTTGTAACCACGTACAGGGGGAAGAACGCCATGAGAGTGACCCAAGTATCCGCGTTTCTGGAGAACCGTCCGGGCAGATTGCTCTATTTGCTGAACGTATTGGCCGAGCACGACATCAACCTGATCGCCCATAACATCGTCGATGCCTCTGATTTTGGCATCGTGCACCTTATTGTGGAAGATCCGGACAAGGCGCTGGCGACGATCCGGTCAGAGGGCATCACTGCCTCGTCGACGACAGTGCTGCGGGTGCAGGTGCCAGATGAGGCGGGCGCATTTGTGCGTCGCGTACTCCAGCCTCTGGCTGAGAACAAGGTCAATATCGAGTACAGCTATGCCTACAGCGCGTCCGGGACGGGCAAGGCGACCATCGTCATCAAAGTAGACGATGTCGCTGCCGCAGAGCGCTTGTTGAGCGATCTGGATGCATAGCCCTTTCGCGACGGCGCCGGTTGCCGGCGCCGTCGCTGCTCAATGGCTACGTCTGGCTTACCAGCCCAACGCGTAGCCGATAATCCCCTTTGGTGCCGCACCTCCAGAGATCGTGCCCTGCTCGCTATCGTAGCGGATGGCCATCGTCTTGCCGTTGGCCCAGCCGCCGGTGACGCGGATATCGTGTCCCCGTTGTCGCAGGGCCTCCAACACCTCCTCGGCCAGCCGATCCTCCACCACCACTCGCGCCGGATAGCCCTGTCGCGGGTAGAACGAGGAGGGGAAATGCTCCGAGTGCACCGTCGGCGCATCCAGCGCCTCCTGCAAGGTCATGTCGAAATCGACATAATTCAAGAAGAATTGCAGAGTCCACTGGTCCTGGCAGTCGCCACCCGGGGTGCCAAACACCATATAGGGTATATCATCGTGTAGCACCAGTGAGGGGGTCAGCGTAGCTCGCGGACGCTTGCGTCCTGCCAGGGCATTGGGGCGATTGGGATCGAGATAGAACATCTGCCCACGGGTGCCCAGGGGGAATCCAAGGCCGCGGATCACCGGCGAAGAGCCTATCCAGCCACCACTAGGCGTGGACGCGACCATGTTCCCGGCGGCGTCCACGGCATCGAGGTGGGTGGTGTCGCTGGTGTGGCTATGGGAGCCGCGCCAGGTGGGCTCTCCGCCAGTATCCTTGCCGAGCATCTGCAACGCCCGCTGATTGGCGATGCGCACGTCGAAATCGAGGGCGTACTCGGGGATGCCGGCGTTGGGATCGACGGCGCCCGGGCGCATCTCGCGGCTGGCCGTATCGCCGATGAGGCCCCGTCGTTGCTCGTTATAGTCTGGCGAGAGCAATATATCCATAGGTACATCGTCGAACCGCGGGTCGCCATAGTAGGCCTCGCGATCGGCAAAGGCCAGCTTGGCGCACTCGATCAACACGTGCAAATACTCGGGCGAGTTGTGTCCCATGGCAGCAAGGTCATAGCCCTCCAAGAGAGCGAGTTGCTGCAAAAAGACCGGCCCCTGCGTCCAGGTGGGGCATTTGTACACCTCTCTGCCGCGATAGGTGACCTTGACCGGCTCCTCGACGGTGGCGTGCCACTCGGCCATGTCCTCATAGGTCAACAGGCCAGTGTGCTCCTGACCGCTGGCGTCGAGCACGGGATTGTCCTGGATAAAGCGCGCGATGCGTTCCGCGATAGGACCGCGATAAAAGGCGTCTGCGCCAGCCTCGATGGCGGCGATGCGCCCTTGGCCCTGCGCCTCTTTTTCCGCCCGAGCGACGGTCTTGAGCGACTCGGCCCAATCGGGATAGCGCACGAGTTCGCCCACCTCGGGAATCCGCCCATCGGGGCAATAGACCTCTCCACTTGAGGGGTACAGCTCGGTGAATTTCTGCTGATTGCTCACCAGGCTGCTGTGCAATCCCTCGTACATGGGCAGGCCTTCATCGGCCAGCTCGATGGCCGGAGCCATCACTTGGCCCAAAGACATGGTGCCCCAGCGGGCTACCGCTTCGGCCCAGGTGCCGACGATGGCTGGCACGCAGGCCGGCAGGTAGCCATCTCCGGGGATGAGGTCGATCTGGTGCTCCCGACACCAATCGATGGTAAACGTGGCCGGAGTCCAGCCCACACCACTCAGCGCGTATACCTTTTTCTCCTGCGCCGCATAAACGAGCGTCGGCACCTCGCCGCCGATGCCATTGCTCTGCGGCTCCAGCAGGGCCAGACAAAAGCCCATGGCCGCTGCGGCGTCGATGGCGTTGCCGCCCTGCTCCATGATGCGAAACCCGGCGGCGGTAGCCAGATAATGGCCCGAGGTGA
>SKLG01000188.1 GCA_007123335.1 Anaerolineae bacterium
CCCGCCTCTCCCCCTGCGCCCCGCTACCCCGCCGTCACCTCCGCCGCGCCCCCACTCGCCGCCGAGCGATACGCCGCGTCCAGGATCTCCACCTCGCGGATGGCCACCTCCCGCTCCACATAGGGCGCCTCCTCCCCGAGGATCGCCCGTACAAAGTTGCGCGGCACCCGCCCGGTGCGCTCGGCGCCGTCCTCCTGCGCCGGCAACGCTCGCGGCTCGGGGTCGGCCGCCGTCTGCACAAACCCGCAGTTCTCGCTGATGTCCAGGCTGAGCATCCCCCCGCTCCCCTGGATCAGGATGCGGTTCGCCCGCAGCCCGGTGGGCAGCATGCCGTTGGCGCTCAGCGTGGCCAGCGTGCCGTCGTCAAAGCGCACCGCCATGGCGTTGACCACATCGACGGCGCAATCCAGCGGGTTCATGTAGGCGAACACCTCCGCCGGCGCCAGCCCGGTGAGCCACAACACCGCGCCGATGAGGTGCGAGGCCTGGGTGTGCCCCTCGCCCCCGCCGACGATCTCCGGGTCGGCATAAGACATCAGATTGGGCCGGGGCACGCCCGGGCGCCGGTCAAACACCGCGTTCACCTCGCCGCGATAGAGCTCATAGACCCGCTGGGAAAAGTGGGCCTCGATGAGCACGATCTGCCCCAGCGCGCCGCTGCGCAACGCCTCCCGCGCCGATGCCAGCAGCGACGTATATAGCGCAGGGTGGCAGATGCTGAGGATCAGCCCGCGCTCCTCGGCCAGCCGCGCCAGGTCGTGGGCGTGGTCGGCGCGCAGCACAAAGGGCTTTTCCATGAGCACGTGCAGCCCATGCTCCAACGCATACCGCGCCTGGTCATAGTGCACGTTCGGCGTCGTGGCGATGACCACACCATCGAGGTCGCATTCATCCACCATCGCGTGCAGATCGTCATAGTAGCGCGGCACGCCATACTCCTCGGCCCGCTCCCGCGCCTTATCCAGCGTGCGGCTATACACCGCCACCACCTCGGCGCGCTCGTCCTGGGCCAGGTACTGCAGATGGCCCACCGTGCCCCACCACCCCACGCCGATCACGGCAATTCTGGCTTTACGCATTGTCTCCTCCATAGCTATTGTGGCCAGATGCGATGATACCGCTCGATCAGACGATCCATCCTCCCATCGATTTCCTCATCCATAACCTGCCGCGCCGGATCCTCGTCGTGCCAGCCCACCGAGCGGCGCATCCCCTCGGCAAAGCGCACCTTGGCGCCAAATTCGGGCACCAGCCGCTTGATTTTGCTATTGTCAAAGACCACGCTATGCGCCTTGTCGCCAAGCAGGCCAGCCCCCCAATCGGGATACACAGCGGCGATGAGGTCCGACGGGATATGCACCAGCTCGGCCTCACAGCCCGCCGCGCCGGCTATGGCGCGATAGATATCGTCCCAAGTCAGCACTTCATCGCTGGTGATGTGGAACGCCTCACCGATGGCCGCGGCGACGCCGAACAGGCCGACGAAGCCGACAGCAAAATCGGTATTGTGCGTCATCACCCAGAGCGACTGGCCGTCGCCGTGAGAGATCACCGGCTTATCCTGGCGCATGCGCCCGACGACGGTATAGCCGTGACCGCCGATGGCGCAGGGGATCCAGGTCGGCCCATAGGTGTAGCTGGGCCGCACGATGGTAACCGGAAATCCGCTCTCGCGATACGTCTTGACCAGCGCATCCTCACAAGCGATCTTGTCTCGAGAATACTGCCAGAAGGGATTGCGCAGCGGTGTCGACTCGGTAATCACATAGTGCCCCGGCGGTTTTTGATAGACGCTTGCTGAACTGATGAACAGATACTGGCCCACGCGTCCGCCAAACGCCTCGATATCCAGCGTCACCTGCTCCGGCGTAAAAGCGATGAAATTCGCCACCACGTCCCAGCAGGCGCTCTCGGCGACCTGGCGCAGCGTAGCCAGGTCGTTGCGATCGCCGACAATGGCGGATAGCCCCTCACGTTGCGGCACCTCGCGTTGCCCCCGAGTGAGTAGCGTCACCTCATGGCCAAGAGCGAGCGCACGATCGACACAGGCGCTGCTAATATTGCCCGTGCCGCCGATGAACAAGACCCTCACAAGTTACCTCCTCTGGAGACTGGACACTGAAAGTGGGGCGCGGGCGTCCTCGCCCGCTCTTTGCCGGTGCGCGATCAGACGTCCTCGATGAGCTGGATTCGCACTCCCTCCGGGCCCACCACGGTTGCCGCGCGGCGGCCGGGAGCGTCGTCGTCGGTATCATCGAACACCCGCGCGCCATGTCGCTGCGCCGCCGCGATGAGGGCATCGAGGTCCGAGACCAAAAAGACCAGATGATCCAGGCCCAGGCGCGGTTGAGCCGATGCCGGCAGCGGCATCTCATCGGCCCGCTCGCCCTCCACGAGCAGTTCCACCGAGCCGAAGCGCAGGCGATAGGCGCTGTCGGTCGCCGAAACCAGCTCGGCGCCCAGCACCGCTTGATACCACGCCGCTGTGGCTTTGGGATCGGGAGCGAGCAGGACGATGTGCAACAAGCTAGGCCGCGCTCTCCGATCGCCCCCCTGCTCAGTGTATGAACCCATCATCGCTCAGAAGTAAAGGATTTGGTAGCAGCCCACAGCGTGCCGCGCCGCGTCCTCCGTGCGCCCCGCCTCTAACGCATCCAGGGCCTCCTCAAACTCGATCCGTGCCCGGTCCACCATATCGAGATCAGCCTTGCCCCGGCCATCGGCAGAGAGCTCCAGGAGCTGCTCAGCCAGCATCAGGAATTCCTCCAGCGGCCCATCGTCGAGATAGTCCAGCGTCGTATAGTGGGCCAACACCTCAGGCCAGCGCTCCTCACGGCCAACGCCGGGGAAGCGCTCTCGTTGACGCGCCGCCTCGGCCAGGCGTGCTCCACTGTGCATCAGGCCGGCCAACGCCTCCTCCATGTTAAAGCGCGAGACCGGTGTCGGGTCGATGCCCCGCATCTGTCGATGGTAGAAAAAGTGGTAAATCGACTGCACCCCAGAAAGTAGCCCCTTGCCCGACCCGCCGGCAATAGCGACGCCCAATGCAGGCTTGCCGTTAGAATCAGGGGTCTGCACCGTGTCCATGAAATCCTTCGTCAGGCCGTTAATGTCGCCCCAATAGACCGGCGCGCCAATGATCAGCGCCTCCGCCTCGCCGCACATCGCCGACAGATCTCTCGGTCCCAGGCCAAAGGCATCATCCGAGCCCCCACTGCCACAAAACGGGCGGATATCATAGTCGATCAGATACACCTTACGCGCTGCCATGCCCGCCGAGCGTACGCCTTGTAGAGCGGCCTCGACCAGCTTGTCCGTGCGCTTGCCCTTTCTCGGGCTACCAACGATCCCCAGCACCGCCATCTAATATCCCTCCAGTCCGTCCGTCGGGCGCCCGGCGTGCAATAGACCCTGTCCGATGCACACCAGGCGCCTGCAGACGGCATATCCACATGCCTTATCTCTGTACCTGAATGGCGTAATGCCCTTCGATGTACGGGAACTTTTCTTCAAGGTCCTCAGCCAGCTCGACGCCCAGGCCAGGCTTGTCGGGCAGAATCAGGTATCCGTCCTCGATCTTGGGCGGATCGGCGATGATGCCCCACTGCAACGGCCCCTGAATTAAGCACAGCTCAAGGTAGCGCGGGTTGGGCAACGCGGCCACCATATGGGCGTTGGCCATGGCCATCAACCCATTGTGCCAGCTATGAGGTACCAGATCGATGTCGTAGCGATGGGCCATCTTGCCGATGCGCAGGCATTCGGTGATGCCGCATAACCCAGCGTCGGGTTGGACGATATCGTAGGCGCGCTTCTCCAGATAAGGACGGAACTCGCCCAGTGTCGTCTTGCTCTCGCCACCAGAGATGGGCGTATCGGATGCGGCGACGATCCGCGCATACCCGTCAACCTGCGCGGCAGGGATCGGCTCCTCCAGCCAGCCAAAGCCGCCGATGCGACTCATCTCCTGGGCTACCCTGATCGCCTCCTCCTCGGTCAGGCGCTGGTTGCCCTCGGCCATCAGCTCCATTCGGCCATCCACAGCCTCGGCCAACTCACGCACTAACCCAAGGTACCGATCTACCGTCACTCCGTCCCACTCCCACTCGGTACCCACGCGAAACTTCATCGCCTTGTAGCCCTGCTCGATATAGCCCAGCGCTTCCTCGATGAGCTGGTGCGGATCTTTGCGCCAGTCGTACATGCACCCACTGGAGGCATACAGCTTGATGCGCATGGGCGGGTCCTCGGCCAGCAGGCGAGCGGTGGGCACGCCGGCGATCTTGCCCTTGAGATCCCACAGCGCACAGTCGATGCCCGCCACCGCGGCATCATGGGAGCGGTTCAGGCTGCTAGGATGAGGCACGA
>SKLG01000189.1 GCA_007123335.1 Anaerolineae bacterium
CACGATTCTACCGCTGCCCAGAGCGACGTCAAGCGCCTTGCCCGAAATCCTGGGAGCGCCGAGCGCCTGCTCGGCTCTTCGCCCCCGTGCCGAGCGGCGTTGGACCCAACGCACGCTCGGCGCTCCCGGATGGACCTTGCCAGAGTCGCGCCGATGGAGTATAAAAGAGCTATGGTCGAGATCGTACAGGAGGTGCCTCGTGTCCCCAGAAAAGACCAACGTCGTATTCATCCTCACCGACGATCAGGGTATATGGGCGGCGGCCTGCTATGGCAACCCCGAGATCCGCACGCCGAACCTCGACCGGTTGGCCGCCGAAGGGATGCGCTTTGAGCGCTTTTTCGTCGCCACACCCGTCTGCTCGCCCAGCCGCGCCACGCTGCTCACCGGACGCATCCCCTCGCAGCACGGCGTCCACGACTGGATTCGCGGCGGCAACGTGCCCCCCGATTACGCCGAATATATCCGCGACGAGGTCTGCTACACCGACGTGCTGGCCGAGCATGGCTGGCGCTGCGGCATCAGCGGCAAGTGGCACCTGGGGGCCAGCCAGCTCCCGCAGCACGGCTTTTGTCACTGGTACGTGCACCAGCAGGGCGGCGGCCCCTACTATGACGCGCCCATGGTCCGCAATGGCCAACTAATCACCGAGCCGGGCTATGTCACCGATCGCATCACCGACGACGCCCTGGCCTTTCTCGACGCCCAGGCCAACGGCGACGCGCCCTTTTACCTCAGCGTCCACTATACGGCGCCCCACAGCCCCTGGGAGCACCACCCGCAAGAGATCGTCGATTCCTACGACGACTGCGCCTTTACCTCCTGTCCACAGGAGCCGCGCCACCCCTGGGCCACCGGCCTCACCGACCGCTGCCTGGGCAATCTCGAGATGCTCAAGGGCTATTTCGCGGCGGTGACGGCCATGGACCACAACGTGGGCCGCATCCTCGACCGGCTGGAGGAGCGCGGGCTGCGCGAGGACACGCTGGTGGTGTTTGTCAGCGACAACGGCTTTAGCTGCGGCCACCACGGCTTTTGGGGCAAGGGCAACGGCACCGAGCCGAGGAACATGTTCGAGAACTCGATCCGTGTCTCCTTTATCGCCAGCCAGCCGGGGCGCATCCCCGCCGGCGTGGTGCAGCGGGCCATGGTCTCGGCCTATGATTTCATGCCCACACTGCTGGAATATCTGTCGCTGCCCATCCCCGAGGGGCGCGGGATCGTGGGCCAGAGCTTTTTGCCGGCATTGCTGGGCCAGGCCGACGCGGCGCGGGAGGAGGTGGTGATCTATGACGAGTATGGCAATACGCGCATGGTGCGCACCGCCGAGTGGAAATACGTCCGCCGCTACCCCGACGGCCCCGACGAGCTGTGGGACCTGGTGGACGACCCCGACGAGCGCCGCAACCTCATCGCCGACCCGACGCAACAGGGGCGTATCGCCGAGCTACGCGCCCTGTTGGAGGAGTGGTTCGCCCGCCACGTCGACCCACAGGCTGACGGGCGGAACCTGCCGGTGAACGGGGAGGGCCAGATGCGCCCCATCCTTCCCGGCTGGGACGACGGCAGCGAACCCTTTTATCGGCCGGCGTGAGGACGCCGTTGGACATTTGGATTGGCAGAGCTTGCTCTTGATGGCCCGTGGCAATCTTGTATGTAAAACGAATGGCAGCGCTTTGCTTTTGGTGCGAGCTGAGCGATTCACTTGTCTGCGCATGGGTGGCTTTAGAAATACTGAGCATGCCATGGAGACCTTCTGCATGATTCAGCCAAAGATTGGAGGGTTTATGGCTATTGTTGGACAATGCAGGGAATGGTGTTGGAGCTCGACGCGCCGCATGATTTGCAACCGCTATCGCTGACACCACCATGACTCATCCCCCAGACGGTGAGCGGCACGCTGTGCGATTGTAGCTATTGAGAAACGACCTCGGGCAGTGCCTGGTCACTACATATAGACGATTCAAGCGATTGTCGAGTAGCTGCGTTTCATACTTAGGAGAATAGTATGTTGCTATCGTTGTTACGTTGGTTTGTCTTCGTGCTCTTCATAGGACTGCTTCTTGCCTACCGGAAGGGCTGGTTTAAGTCGAAGCCCTTAAGCGATTTCGCTGCTGTTTTTAGTATTATTAGTGGTGTTATCACAGCTTTTTTGTTTATCTTTCAACCATCACCGCCACCACCACCTCCTACTCCGATACCCACTCCTACGGCGACGACCCAGCCGACCCCGTTTTCTGACACCAAGTTCGGGGTCATCGTTGCCCAGATAGAAGGTGACGATATGGCCGTATTGTACAAGGCACTATTGAATTACCTTGAGTATCACCATAGCTCGGCCGGTCACGTTGACATTGAAGTCCGAGGACTAGATCAGCCGATCGCCGATCAGAGAGCGGCAGACGATCTGGCTGATCGGACAGGGGCAAAAATCGTCATTTGGGGACGATATGTTCAGAGTCCTTCTGAGGGTTTGGCGCTTCATTTCACTCATCGGCAAAAGTGGCGACGACTGGATACTACCGTCACGCGATGGCTGAATCCCGAACTGATAGCTTCTCCCGGCGTAGATGAAGCAATAGACTACACTCGTTTTGTCGTGCTTGTCATTCAGGGTATCGATGCATACTATGGCTCGCGGCCAAAGGCGGCATTGCGGGCTCTTGAAACAGCGAGAAATGTGGCATCGGCCTCTTCAAACATCGTCATTAAAAATATAGATCTTCTTCCCCTTTGTATACTAGAAGGACACATTTATCTTTCGTTAGAAAATTTTACTGCCGCAGAAAATGCTTTTTCGCTTGCACAGTCTAGTTCAGATTCTGAAGTTAAATATCATAGTATCATTGGTAAAGGCTCGTTTCTTTACAGTCAAGGAGATCTAGAAGCAGCTAATATGCTTTTCATGGAGGCAGAGACTATTAAGCCGCTTTCGCCATCATCGATTTACTATCAGGCGAACATAGCATATTTAAAGGGCGATTTGCTGGGAGCAAAAAGCCTCTATCAAGAAAGCATCGAGATATACCCCGATTTCTCTCAAGGGTGGTATCAGTTGGCATGGACGAACCACCATCTGGGGAATACGTTGGCGGCAAGGGAAGCCATTGCGCGTGTTTCAATAGCGGATGCTGAGCCGCTTTTTGCCACTCAAGTCGCCGTGGCGGGAACAGTCATCGCTCGTCCGACTGAAACCTCAACGTTACAGGTGCCTGTGACCCTCCCGCATTCGACCACAACTCAGACATTAGCTACTCGGACACCGGGAATGACTACGCTTACGCCTACTCCTACTCCTGCGGTCAGGGCGAAACCTACAAGCGTCACGCCTGAGCTCCCGGTTCCGACCCCTACCGTTTCTGCAACGCCTTTCGTCGAGCTTCTTGAGCCATCTTCTGGCACAAAGTTTGGCTATACGACATTCGGTTGGCAATCTTCGGGTCTCGGCGAAGGCCAAGCCTTTGAGCTGCAGGTTCGAAGCAAAGACAGCGGTACATGGCGAACACTTGGTACGACGAAAGACCAGCACTATGATGTCGGGAAAGGCGCCGGCCTTCAGACGACATGGTACTACTGGAGGATCGCAGTCGTTAGCCAATGGGCTGCTGAGCCCGTTGTCCTTTCAAGAGAGGATTGGGAGTTCAAGTTTACTGGGCCGCCCTCCCCAGAGATACCAACTCCGATCTACTCTCTGCCAACAAGGCCCGTACCCACGCCAATACCGTATCCTTGGTAGACGTGAGCATTGCCAAGATCTAGGAATTGACGATGTGCACAATAGTAGTCAGTACAACGACAGGACGGGGCTGCGGCATATGCAGGCTTCGGAAGGCATGACATGCGGATGCTGGTGAATGGCACCATGCGTGTGATCAAGAGGAGGAACACGATTATGTCTCTGTATACGTACGCGGCATTGACTCAAGATCAGTTGGAAAAGGTACAGGCCCTGGAGGCCGAGATGGGCAAGCGCATCCTGATCCTGCACGAGTATCGGCCCGAGTACGCCGAGCTGAACGACGACGAGTTTCGCCGCTTGATGGATTTGGAGGGCGAGCTGGGGTATGTGGCGGTAGCGGTTCGATAAAGACCGAGTACCACTATCTAATCGGAGTGTTTGGCCTCTTCTTGATGGCAATGTACAGGGCAAATGTGGAGATGAATCTTGCGCAAGTGATTGACGCCAAGGCATCGCCCCGTATAGAATGAGATCAGCAGCGCTTGAGAAATACTGTTGCATCGGCGATCGCTTTCACACACATCGAGTAGGAGGCCAAACATGGTGGTTCTGCGTGCACGTCATCTGGTGGTTGCGCTCGTCATTGTCCTCGCGTTGTTCATGTTCACTGCCGATGG
>SKLG01000471.1 GCA_007123335.1 Anaerolineae bacterium
AAGGTCGTCCTCACCGCGCCAGAGGGCATTCGCCTGGTGGTGGTCAAGATCGAGACCGACCAGCCGGGGTTGGTCGGGTGGGGTTGTGCCACCTTTACCCAGCGGCCGTTGGCGGTGGCCACGGCGTTGGAGGAGTATCTCCGGCCCTTTATCATTGGCCGCGATGTGGATCGCATCGATGACTTTTACCAGGCCGCCTTTGTCAGCTCCTACTGGCGCAGCGGGCCGGTGCTGAACAACGCCCTCAGCGGCGTGGATCAGGCACTATGGGACATCAAGGGCAAGCGAGCGGGGATGCCCGTGTATCAGTTGATAGGCGGCAAGGTGCGTGAGGCGGTGCCGGTCTATGTCCACGCCTCGGGCGCGACCTTTGAGGATGTAGAAGAGGGCGCGCGGCGCTTCATGGAGCAGGGCTTTCGTCACATCCGCTGCCAGGTGGGCATACCTGGGCTGACGACCTACGGCAGCCGCGGCGGTGAGGTGGTCAAGGCCTACGACCCCAAACAGGAGCGCACCTGGGAGCCGACGCCCTATGTGCGCACGGCGCCCAAGCTGTTCGAGCATCTGCGCAAGACATTGGGCGAGGATATCGAGCTGCTCCACGACGTACATGAGCGCATCCCGCCGATTCAGGGCGTGTGGCTGGCCAAGGCGCTGGAGGAATATCGGCTCTTTTTCCTCGAGGATCTCTTTGCGCCTGAGGACAATGACTATTTCCACATGGTGCGGGCGCAGACGTCCACGCCGCTGGCCATGGGCGAGCTATACGTCAACCAGGCCGAGTATGTGCCGATGATCCGAGAGCGGCTCATCGATTTTATCCGCTGCCACATCTCGGACATTGGCGGATTCACCATGGCCCGCAAGCTGGCGGCGTTTTGCGAGTTCATGGGCGTGCGCACAGCCTGGCACGGCCCGGGCGATGTGTCGCCCATCGGCCACATGGCCAATTTCCACCTGGACATCGCCACGCCCAACTTTGGCATTCAGGAGTTATCCCTTGGCATGTATCGCGGCCACACGCCAGAGGTATTCGTTGGCCTGCCCGAGGTGAGGGACGGCGCTGTCTGGCTCAGCGACAAGCCGGGCTGGGGTATGGAGGTGAACGAGGAGGAAGCGGCCAAATATCCCTTCCCCGAGCATCCCCTCGCCGGCGCCTGGCCCGAGGTGCGACGCATCGACGGGACGGTGGTCAAGCCCTAATGTAACTATGGCGCGAGTCGGCACGGTTGTGCCGCGCCGACTCGCGCCTCTTGCGGTTAGAGCTGCTGGTAATACGCCTCGACGGTCTTCACATCCACGGTCTCGTCCATGGCCATGCCCAGTCGCTCATAGAGCCCGCGGCGACCGCGCATGTCGTGGAGCAGGATCTGGACGGCGGGCTCGATGACGGCCTGGGCGATCTCGTGGGGCACCACGAGCACGCCGTCGTCGTCGCACCCGACGATGTCGCCCGGACGCACCTGCACGCCCCCGCAGCCTACCGGCACCTGCGCCTCGATAGCCATGATGCGGCCGGGGATGATGGTGCGGCCCCGCTTGCGGCAGCAGATGGGCGTCTTTTGCAGGTCCAGCTCGTAGGTGTCGCGGGCATAGCCATCGGTGACGATGCCCACTGCGCCACGGGCCACCATACCCAGGGCGTTATTCGATCCCCAAAAGCCCACCTCGCCGCTGCCGCCGGTGGCGGTGACGATGACGCTGCCCTCTTTTATCTGGTCGCTGTAACTGACGTTGCCCACCTCTTTGAACCAGATGCCGTGAGCGTTGACAATGTCCTCGGTATTGTCCAGCTTCCACATGGGGCGGTTGGCAGGCACGCAGCGCAGCGTGACGGCCACGCCCCACCAGCGCATCCCCTGCCACAGCGGGCGCACCTCGGGGTCGATCAGGCCGATGTCAAAGTAGCCCAGTCCATCCATGGCGTCGGCCACATCAACGACGCGCAAATACTTGTAGTGGGGCAACAGGGCGTAGGTATTCACGGTTTCCGGCATGATTGCTCCTTTCGCTGCGATAGATAAGTGCCGGGCAACTTCCGAGTTGCCCGGCACTTGTACTCATTCCCCAAGAACCTGCTCGATGCTCTCTTCCAGGATGTCGGCCATGGCCTCGATCTCGTCCTCGCCAGTCACCAGCGGCGGGGCCAGGGCGAACCAGTCGGGGTCGTGGCGGATGATGAGCCCCTTTTCCTGGGCAACGGCGCCGATGCGCTTGCCGATGCGCCGCTCCGCCGGGAAGGGCGTCTTTTCCGCCGGGTCCTGGGCCAGCTCGACGCCCCACAGCAACCCTTTGCCGCGCACCTCGCCAAAGATGCCGAACCGCTCGCCCATGGCCGACAGGCGGGCATAGAGCTGGGCGCCGATCTCGCGGCCGTGGGCGATGAGGTCTCGCTCCAGAATCTCGGCCACGCTGGCCAGCCCGGCGGTGGCCGAGAGGGGGTTGCCGGCGTAGGTGTGGCCGTGACCGAACTCGATGCCGGCCTCGGCGGGTCCCCAAAAAGCCTCCTGGATGCGGTCGCTCCAGATCGTCGCCGCCAGCGGGGCATACCCGCTGGAGAGGCCCTTGCCCAGGCAGAGGATGTCCGGCGTCACGCCAAAGGTCTGGGCGGCGAACATGCAACCGGTGCGCCCCATGCCGGTGATCATCTCGTCAAAGATGAGCAGCACGTCATAGTCGTCGCAGATGCGGCGCAGGATGGGCAGGTATTCAGGCGGCGGGACGAGGATGCCGCCGGTGTTGCCGATGGGCTCGACGATGACGGCCGAGACGGTCTCGGGCCCCTCCAGCTCGATGATCTGGCGCAGGAACTCGGCGCAAAAGACGCCGCAGCCGGGGTATTCACGGCCATAGGGGCAGCGGTAACAGTGCACCGTGGGCACGTGGAGAAACCCGGCGGGATAGGGCTCAAAGGGCACCCGCCGCGAGGGCGTGCCGGTGGCCGAGAGCGCGCCCAACGTGGCGCCATGATAGCCATAGTAGCGCGAGATGACTTTGTACTTGGTGGGTGTCCCGCTCTGCTTCCAGAACTGGCGGGCCAGCTTCATCGCCGTCTCGGTGGCCTCGGAGCCGCTGGAGAGCAGCTTGACCGTGTTCAGCGGTTCGGGCGTGATGTCGGCCAGCAGCTTGCTAAAGGCGATGGCCTGGGTGTTGGCGCCGGTGAGGGGCGGGGCAAAGGCCATGCGCTCCAACTGGGCGGTCATCGCTTCGATAACGCGCCGGTTGCCGTGGCCCACGGCGACGACAAAGATCCCCGAGATGCCGTCATAGTAGCGCTTGTCGTCGATATCCCAGTAGCAGACACCATCGGCGCGCTCAAAGATGAGCGGGTCCTGCACAAAGGCGCTCATCTGGCGAAAGTCGAGCACCGAGTGGCGGAGCACATCGGGGTCCTTGAGTTGCGCACGACTGAGCATACACGAGCCTCCTGCGAGGTTGGATGGTTGATCTCGGGGGATCGTAATCGCGGGGCCGATATGTGTCAAGTGCCGGGCACCTCGGAAGGTGCCCGGCACTTGGAAAGCGACGCACGCTACAAACCTACGCGAACATCGCCTCCAGATCAGCCTCCACTGTCGTCGTCGGCTGAATCTCGAAATTCTCCACGAGCACCTGGGCCACGTTGGGGCTGAGGAAGGCCGGCAGCGTGGGGCCGAGGCGGATCTTTTTCACGCCCAGCGCCAGCAGCGCCAGCAGCACCAGCACCGCCTTTTGCTCGTACCAACCAATGTCATAGACGATGGGCAGATCGTTGAGGCTCTCGGCGCCCACGGCTTCTTTGAGCTGTAGCGCGACATAAGCCAGCGAATACGAGTCGTTGCACTGGCCGGCGTCAAGGATGCGCGGGATGCCGCCGATATCGCCCAGATCGAGCTTGTTGTAGCGGTACTTGGCGCAGCCGGCGGTGAGGATGACGGTGTCCTGAGGCAGGCCCTCGGCCACGTCGGTGAAATACTGACGGGCGCGCTGGCGGCCATCGCAACCGGCCATAACCACAAAGCGGCTGATAGCCCCGGCCTGGATGGCTTCCAGCACCTTGTCCACCACGCTCATGATGGTGTTACGGGCAAAGCCGATGGTGATCGACGACGGGCCCGTCGCGCCGCTCTCCAGCTCCTGCGGCGAATCGCTCTCTAATGCCTTGGCGATGACCGGGCTGAAATCCTTGGGCTGGCCTTCCACCCGATCAGGGATATAGTTCAGGCCAGGAAAGCCGACCACACCGGTGGTAAAGACGCGGTCCTTGTAGCTGTCCTTGGGCGGGACGAGGCAGTTGGTGGTCATCATGATGGGGCCGCCAAACGCCTCAAACTCTTTGTCCTGCTTCCACCAGGAGCCGCCATAGTTGCCCAC
>SKLG01000070.1 GCA_007123335.1 Anaerolineae bacterium
AGCAGAGCGATCTGTAGCGCCATGATGGAAAGCCCGGTCGTGAATACGGCCAAAAGAATCGCGAAATGCGTATCGGGGTTTCTGATCGTATGGCTTGCCGTCATCCGCAACCCCACGATACCGATCAAGAGAATAAAGACCGGCGGCAATATCCACCAAGAGCGCACATGTAATAACCAGCGAAAATTATCCCCTGGTCCCGTGCGCGCCTGTTCATCCCAGAACATCAAGGTATAAGAGTATCCGATGGGCTTGAGGTCCGAGTTAATAAAGTATTGCTGCTCCACTGGCGACAGTTGCTCTTCGGCGTGCTGTTGTTCGGCGATGGCGCCTAGGGAGAGTGGCAGCGGCCCAGGCCCCTCAAGATGAGCCGCATTGTGGCGCCCGTGGGCGCGAACGATCCAGTTCACTCGTCGAAGCTGCGCCTCGTAGAGTAATATCTGGTAATGATGGTACGAGAACCCTTCCGACTCGACGTCCCGCTCGCGGTACCGCTGCTGAAGGGTGGCGACATCCACCGAGATCTGCCCCGGCGCATCGCTGGCGACATACAGCAGGTATCGCTCGCCGGCCACAAGGACGTGTGAGAACACCCTGCTCAACGTGTGGTAGATCATCGTATTGCGATTGGCCACCGAGAGGCTGCGCAGGTCTGGCGTGGATGTCGCGCCGATGACGAACACGCCATCAGGCTTGAGCAGCGCCCTGGCCTCCTGAAAGAACTCGAGGGTATAGTAGCGGTTCAGGACGGCGGTGCTGGGGTCGGGGAGATCGACGATGATCAAGTCATAGCGTTCCGCCGCCGCTTTCATAAAGAGCCTGCCATCGGCGTGAATCAGACGCACCCTGGGGTCGGCAAGCGCCTCGCGCGTCGTCCGAGAGACATAGGGCCGGGCCGCTTTGGCCAGCACCTCGTCCAGCTCAACATAGTCGATCCTTGATACCGGGTGTTTGATGGCTTCGCTGAGTGTGCCACGCAGGCCGCCACCGATCAGCAGCACCTGCTCGGGGTTCTCGTGCTGCACCATGGCGAAATGGGCAAAGGTCGCCGCCTCCTGTTCTTCGAGGCCAGGGCTCTGCGCCTGGGGGCCGGCGGTGGTGAACATCAGATGCCCACTCTGAAAAAAGCTGTATTGGTCTCCCCGTTGCAGTACCGAGATGGTGCCGTGCTTGGACTGGTGGACCTCAACAAGCTCGTGTTGTGGCGTCAAGAGCCGCCATTGGACCCTGTATGCCCACCGGTCCAGGCGTCCCGAAAAGAGGAGGGTGAGAGCCGCAACCGCTACCAGACCCAGAAGCGCCGGACGATAGCGAGCAGACCAGCGCCGCGCCCCCTGCTCACGACTGATAGGCACCAGTAGGTTCGCGGTGAGCATCAACATGCCGGCAAGGATCGCCGACTGGAACGCATTGAGGGCGCGCACCATGAACAATGTGAAGAGGACGCCGCCGAGCATGTTGCCCAGCGCTTCGCCCACATAGGTTTTCCCGGCGCCGGAGGTATCCTCTGCGCCATCGCTCTCGCGCCACACCTTGGCCAGCAGGACGAACTGGGCGCCGAGCAACAGACAGATTGGCGCCATCAGCAAAAAGCAGGAGATGGCCATGTCAGGGACAGAAAGATAGGCGCCGGGCAGGACGCGAAAAAAACCGCGCAGCGCCCGGGTGAGCAGGATGGTCGCGGGCAGGACCAGCAATACCGCTGCGGCGTTGAGGGAGAGGAGGAACAGCGGGCGATGGGTGCGATCCGCCAGGGCGGCCCCCAGACGGCTGCCTACGCCAACCCAGATGAGCCACGCCGCGAAAATCAGCCCGATAGAGAACTCGTTGCCATGAAACACCATCAGCAGTTCCCGCAAGAGCAGGACCTGACCAATCTGAGCGACAACGCCGAGCATGAGCACCGCCGGTAGGTGAGGCGGTATCTTTCGGATCATGGCTATCTCTCGACTATGACCGTTGGCAAGATGATCCCTGCGGATTGGGGATTGCTACCGATAAGGCCAGCAGTGCATCTTTGGGCAGAGTGCGTGCATTCTGGCGTCCTAGCGTGTTTGACCTTACTCAGGGGATTTCTTCTTGTCAAGTTATGATGACGCTTGAGCAGGGCGATTACCCGAACCGCTGGCCTCACCACCCACATCCTTGCGAAACAACATGGGGAACGCAGCATACGTCCAAAATGCGATTGCTCGACGGAGAGCGGACCGGAAGACGCGCGAAAACGTGGCTGCCACATAATGCAAAGCGGTATGGCAATACAATGATATTGGGGAAGCAAAGGAGTCGTTGGATCTCGATCCTGGCTTTAGAAGCACCTAGGCGGCAATATCAGGCTAAAAGCCAGAACTCCAAGATCATTACACCGCAAATGCGATCAGAGCGAGACCGACAATGGCGCTGCAGAGCAATATCAAAGCGATCACGCCCGCCATCTTTTTCGCCCCGGCAGCCCAGGAGATCCCCGCGTGGATGAGCAGATCCATCAACACCACCAGCACGACTCCACTGCGGGCCACGGTGGTGGGAAGTGGCAGGCTAAGCGCATCGATCGCGATCAGGCCAAGAGCGACGATCGCGCCGAGTGCGAGTGCTGGACGAACGCGGAATGAGTTTTTCACCTCGATCGCTGGCGAGTCGCAAGCGCGGGCTTGAAACCACAAGAGGACCGTCATGACAATGCTTATACTGGTCATAGCGGCAAACGGGGCCACCAGCGAGAGCGCGAGCCCAGGGCTGAGAATCAGGACAATGACGAGCATCCGTGGAAACGCGATGGTCGATACGATGGCGGCAGCCCACGCATGGGCACGGTCGAAAGCCGGATGCCGTCTCGTTTGCTCTATCAACGAGATGAAGGCCAGGCCCGGAGAAACGCAACCGCCTATCACTCCCGTAATCCCGATGGCTATCGTCGGATCGATGAGCCTGGAGAGGATATATCCGAGAAAACCGAGTCCAGCGATGGACACAACAACCAACCAGATCAGTTGAAGGTTTAATCCAAAGAGAATATCCAACTCTCGGTTTGGGAGTAGCACGAGAACGCCAAGAAGCGATAGGAATTTAAGCAATGCCCCGAGTTCTTCACGGCCGAATCGCGCAAAGAAGCCCTGAATACGAGAAGGCATACTATCATGCATAAAACGCGCCCAACTATCTATACTCATTATGACAAGAGTCCTCCCAACATGGGAATCCTCAATATTTGTTATTTTCACTGCCATGTATAACGCTACTATATTTAAATTGGCAATATATACCAGGAAACCGTCTAACCAGCCATTTTCTATCATAGAGGTTATTCCGGCCCAAAAATTGGGGCTCCCAGCTGTTAAAAGTTTGCTCAACAGGCTTTTCGAGATCCGATTACCCTAGTGCGCATCCTTTAGGATACCAGATTCTGGCAAAATAGCAACTTTTTCAAGCCTCCCCCATTCTTGTTTTCCTGATAAAAGACCCGGCTTCCCCCCCTCGCCTCCTTCCAAAGCTCGGCATCGGGATCCAAAATGCCTGATTGACCCCTCGGCCTGCCCATGCTACACTCTTGTTATCCCTGGACAGATGGAGGAACCCCCGTGCGCGTCATCGCAGGCAAGGCCAAGGGTCGCAAGCTGGTCGCCGTGCCCGGCGCCGGCACGCGTCCGGTGTCCGATCGAGTCAAAGGAGCCGTCTTTGACACCATTGGCACCGAGGTCGTCGACGCCCGCTTCCTCGACCTCTTTGGCGGCACCGGCAGCGTGGGCATTGAGGCGTTGAGCCGTGGCGCCGAGTATGTGGTCTTTATCGAGCGGGCGCGCAAAGCGGTGACGACGATCAAGCGCAATCTAGAGATCACCGGGTTCAGCGACCGCGCTACGGTGCTCCACGAGGACGCCTTTCACTACCTCGGCCACGCCGACGCCGACGAGCTCTTTGATATCATCTATGTGGCCCCGCCCCAGTATCAAGAGTTGTGGGCCAAAGCGGTGCTGACGCTGGACGCCGGCCACCTTCTCGCCCCCATGGGCCAGGTGGTGGTGCAGATTCACCCCAAGGAGGCCCAGGACCTGCCTTTGCGCGAGCTGGTGCCTTTTCGCGAGCGCCAATACGGCAGCACGCTGGTGCGCTTTTACGCGCCCAAGGATTCGGTGCAGGAGGGCTGAGGGGGCAACATGCGTCTCGTCGATGTGCGCCTGGATGATGTGGTTACCCTGCGCAAGCCCCACCCCTGCGGCGCCAACGAGTGGCTGGTGGTGCGCATCGGCGCCGACATCGGGCTCAAGTGTCGGGCGTGCGGACGGCGGGTTCTGCTGTCCCGCAGCGCGTTCAACAAAGGGTTCAAGGCCTACATCTCTCGCGGGAAACCGGCT
>SKLG01000346.1 GCA_007123335.1 Anaerolineae bacterium
ACTGTGGCGCTATGCCATCGCGCTGGAAGAAAAGGGCACGTTTGAGGAGCACAAGGTCGATTGGCATGGTGACCTGGGGCTGTGGCACAAGTATCTACGCTCCGGGCGACCACATTATGACCTGGTGCAACGCACCCCGGATGGCAAGGTTCATGTCTACTATGGGGTAACCGAGGATGGCATCCATGGACCGTGGAAGGCCGTCGTAGGGGACGAGGACTGATGTGAATCGCGAGGACGGGGCGTCGGAGCCAGCGCCCACGGGAGATTGGGCGGGGCCGCAAGGCGCCATCGTCCTACGCGAGTTTACGCTGGCGGACTATGACGCCGTGCTGGGCCTCTGGCAAGGGGCCGGACCCGGCGTCGAGATCCGTCCCTCTGACAGCCGCGACCAGGTAGCCAAAAAGCTGGCACGGGATCCAGACCTGTTTCTGGTCGCCGAGATCGCCGACGATGGCGGGCATCAAGCCCGACGCCGCGCGGGTTTGCCCGCCATCGTCGGCGTCATTATGGGCGCGTGGGACGGTCGTCGCGGCTGGCTTCATCATCTCACGGTGGCTCCGGCCTATCGTCATCGGGGCATCGCCACAGCGCTGATCCTCGAAGTGGAGCGTCGCCTGCGCGCCAAGGGCTGTCTCAAGATCAACCTCTTGGTGCGCGCCAACAATCAAGAAGCGCGCCGGCTGTACCGCCGGCTGGGCTATGAGGATATGCCCACGATTGTGGCGATGGGCAAGGAATTATGATCGCGGCGCGAGCTAGCATGCGCCATCAACCGGAGGATCGGCCTTTCTGATGTTCGAGATCATCTTTTTAGGCACTTCTGCCGCGGCTCCCTCGGTGGACCGCGGTTTATCTGCGTCATTAGTTCTATATCGCGATCAGCGCTTTCTCATTGACTGCGGCGAGGGCACCCAGCGGCAGCTTTTGCGCAGCGGCATGGGGTTCCGCAAATTGGACAAGGTGCTACTCACCCACGGCCACCTGGATCATATCCTGGGGCTTGGCGGGCTGGCATCGACCTTTTCTCGCTGGGAGTCGATATCGAGTCTCTCGATCTTTGGTGGGCAGTGGGCGCTGCAACGGGTCGAGGATCTGATGAACGTCGTGTTGCGGGGCGATGAGGTAGACATCGAGATCGATCTGGTCAGTATACGCCCAGGCGTCATTTGGGAGGATGGGACGATGCGGCTGAGCGCTTTTTCGGTATCGCATCGTGGGCCGGGCTGTTTTGGCTATGCGTTTGAGGTCAAGAGCCGGCGGCCTTTTCTGGCCGAGGAGGCGGAACGTTTGGGCGTGCCCAGCGGGCCGGAACGGCGATTGCTGGTCAACGGCCAGCCCATTACTCTGGCAGATGGGCGCGTGGTGCAGCCTGACCAGGTCCTGGGCGACGAGATCCCCGGCGTCAAGCTGGTTCATGTGGGGGACGCAGGGCGCACCGAAGGGTTGGAGGGGGCCTGCGCTGACGCCGACGCCCTGATCATCGAGGCCACCTATGTCTCGGGTGAGGAGGAGATGGCCAACCGTTTTGGGCATCTGACCGCTCGCCAAGCGGCTGAATTGGCGGTTCGGGCCAGGGTCAAGAATCTCTTTTTGGTGCATATCTCCCGCCGGTACGGCGAGTGGCAGATCCTCCGCGAGGCGCGGGCGATATTCCCCAACACTATCGTCCCCCGCGATTTGGATCGCTATCGCATCACCACCGAGGGCGTGGAAAAGGTGGAGGAATAAGCTCAGCTTTCCCCAAGGGTGCGGAAGGCTATATTGACGAACTGTCCGGCTCGCGCTACGATAGGCGGCGCGAAATGCATAACAGGTGGATGGCGCCGGTGCGCGTCTGCAAAACTTGCGGGGGAGAGTTGCCGTGAGCGAGATCGTCTTCCTAAAGCTGGGCGGTTCGTTGATCACCGACAAGCGTCGTGTGGAGACGCCGCGTCCCGCCGTCATCGAGCGGGTGGCCAAAGAGATCGGCGTAGCGTTGGCCGAGCGCCCCGATCTGCGTCTTGTGCTGGGCCATGGCAGTGGCTCCTTTGGGCACTTTAGCGCCGAGCGTTACAAGGTTCATCAGGGTGGCCTGGAGGATTGGCGGGGCTATGCCGAAACGTCGGCCGCGGCCCAGCGCTTGAATCGCCTCGTTACCGATGCGCTGCTTGCCGCCGGCGTGCCGGTGGTATCGCTACAGCCCTCTGCCTCGGCCCGTTGCCATGATGGGGCATTAGCCCACCTGGCCATCGATCCCGTGGCCGACCTGTTGGATCATGGTCTGGTGCCGCTGGTCTATGGCGATGTGGCGCTGGATGACGTCAAGGGCTGCACCATCGTCTCTACCGAGCAGCTCTTTGTCTATATGGCTCGGCAGTTGCGCCCACGGCGCATCATCATCGCCGGCGAGGTAGCCGGTGTCTATTCCGGCGATCCACAACGGGACTCGATCGTCCGGCTGCTGCCCGAGATCACGACGCGCAATTATGCCGAGATATCCGATATGTTGGCCGCCTCTTTCGGTGTCGATGTCACCGGGGGAATGGCTAGCAAGGTTCATGATCTGTTCAGTCTGGTGGAGGAGCAGCCCACGCTGACGGTGCACATTATCACCGGCCGGCGCGGACACTTGATTGAAAAGGTGCTGCTGGATCCCAAGCTCTTTGAGGGAACGGTGCTGCGCTACTAGCTCCAAAATATTGACAAGAGCCGGCGTGAGCGTCCATGCTATTTGGGCGGCGCTGGCTGATCTTGTATACAGGCAGATTGGGGTGAATGATGAGAGGGCTAAAGGCGTATATCCCTTTTGGGAAGCGTCCTGCCATCACCGAGCACAAGACCGATAGCCTGCGTCAAGAGGTGATTCGTCTGGGCCTGCCGGCGGTGGGGGAGCGCATCCTCGGTTTGATGGTAAACCTCGTGAACACGATGCTGGTAGGCCATCTCGGGGCGGCGGCGTTGGCTGCTGTGGGGCTCTCGGGGACGATCGAGATGATCGGCACGACCTTTTTTCAGGCGGTGGCGGTAGGCGCCACGGCGCTCATCTCCCAATCCATCGGCGCCAAGAACCATCCTCTGGCGCAAAAGGTGCTTGAACAGGCCATGTTGGTGGCTGTGGGGATGGGAGTGATCAGCACGGCGCTGCTGTTGCCCTTTTCGCGAGGGGCGCTGATCGTGCTGGGCGCCGAGCCGGATACCGTGGCCCTGGGCGTTCGCTATCTACCCTATCTGGCTGGTAGCCAGCTCATGATCTCGGTGCTCACCGTCGGCAACGCCACGCTTCGCGGCGCCGGCGATACCCAGACGCCCATGTACCTGATGGGCGCCATGAACGTCATCAATGCCATCCTATCTCTGGTGCTCATTCGCGGCGCGGGACCGATCGCGCCCATGGGCGTCACCGGGGCGGGTGTGGCCGCTGGGGTGTCTCGCACCCTGGCGGGGCTGGCCATGATCGTGTTATTGCGCAGCGGCCGAGCGCGCATGCACCTGCCAAGACTCTTGTCTCCACCAGATGGCGATACCCTGAGAAGCCTGTTGGATGTAGGTCTGCCCGCCGGCGGCGAGAGCCTGCTGATGCGCTTTGCCTTTCTCTCGTATACTCGGGCCATCGCCAGTTTGGGCACGGTGGCCTATGCTGCCCATGTCATCGCTCAGCGGGTGGAGAGCCTGACGATGATGCCCGCCTTTGGCTTTGCCGTGGCAGCCACCACGCTGGCTGGGCAGGCGCTGGGCGCCGGTGATACCGACCGCGCTCGCAAGAGCGTGTTCCGCTCCATCGAGATCGCCACAGGGTTCAGCTCCATCGGCACCATCCTCTTTATCGCCTATCCGCGAGTGATGCTGAGCCTGTTTACCAACGACGTGGCGGTGATCGAGACCGGCATCCTGCCGTTACAGATCCTGGCCCTATCACAGCCCTTTTTGACCACGGCCTCCTGCCTCTCCGGCGGGCTGCGCGGCGCTGGGGACACCCGTTCGGTGATGTGGGTCACGGGGATCGGCGCCTGGTTCGTGCGCGTGCCTATCGCGGTGCTGTCGGTGACGCTGCTGGGGTTGGGGCTGCCGGGTGTGCAGGCCTCCATGACCCTCGACTGGGCCGCGCGCATGTCTCTGCTGTGGTGGCGTTTCCGTCCTTCGACCTGGCAGAACCGGGCGGACAAGGCGACGGCAGCGATACGCGCCAGCGCGGCAGAGTAGGGGCTGTCTCGCTCTGAAAATAGAGGCCCACACAAGAACGCGCCTGGCGAGTCAAGACTCCCAGGCGCGTTGTGTATTCAGGTGCGCGATGTCGCTAGTAGCGCAAGGCCTCCAGGCCGCTGGGCGGCTTGCCCTCGCGCCCGCGGAACATCCC
>SKLG01000357.1 GCA_007123335.1 Anaerolineae bacterium
GGCGTCGCAGCGCACATAAAAGTGCCACTCGTCGCCATAATCAAACAAATAAAGAAATTCGTCGCCCTCATCAAGGTCCAGAGACTCGATGGTGGCCGTCGTGGTGTCGCCTGCTGTCTCTGCTTCCTCGTCTCCGGCCATAAAAAGCTCCAGGGCCTTGCGGATGGCGTCGGGCGTCGTGTCAAAGAGTTCGGCCAGCTCTGTCAGCGCTTCCTCCATATCCTCCGGGGAGAGATCACCGAGGCCGATCTCGGGCACCTCGTCCTCGTCTTCCTCCTCTTCGCCCTCTTCGATCGAAAGGCCAAAGGGCATCTCGCTGCGATTTTGCAGCAATGTGTACTCGCTCTCGCTATCCCACGCCTCGCCGCTCATGAAAAAGGAGTAGAGGTGGTCCGCATCCCAACTAAATGCGGCTTGAATGGCCAAGTGGAGCTCATGGAGGGTTTGATCAGCACGCAGCTCGACCTTGCGCCACACGTTGCCAAATTCTGGTAATGTCACATAGAACTGATAGGTCTTGACCATCTTGCCTCCTGTGCACCAGACGGGCGGTTCGCCGTTATTGGCATTTTTCTAGAGCCATTCTAGGCTATTAGCCCTGCGAACGTCAATCTATTCTTCTCAGGAACGCCGAGCGCCAGCTCGGCTCCCCGTCCTGCGCAGATGCCGAGCTGGCGCTCGGCGTTCCTGGATACTTTATCGGCCATCGCTCAGCCAGCGGGTGGCCATCAGGCCCAGGAATAGACAGACCCCGGTGGTGATGCCAAACATGGGTCGGATGCCGACGGCATCGGCCAGGGCGCCGCTTACCGCCGGGCCGGCGAACATGCCGATGGCATAAACCGACTGGTGCAACCCCATGGCTGTGGTGCGTTCCCCATCGGGGACGTGACGGATGCTCATGCCCATGAGCACCGGATAGCTGATCCCCTGGCCCAGACCGATGGAGAATTGCATGACAAAGATCAGCGCCAAAGAGGGCACCAGGGCGGCGCCGCCCATGCCGATGGCCAGCAGCGCAAAGCCGATATAGATCAGCTTGCGTGCGCCGATGCGTGCCGAGATGCTGGTGGCCAGCAGATTGCCCAGCGTATAGACGCCGAGGTTCAGGCTGAGCAGGATGCTCAGGGCAATGTCGGTGGCGCCGAGCTGCTTGGCCAGAATGGGGACAAAGCCAAAGGTGGCTGCCCAGTTGGCATACTGACCCACCGCGCTGAGCAAAGAGGGGATCAGCACATCGCGCCGGGAGATGACTTTGGCGATGCCGCCCAGCGAGGGCCGCTTGGGCGCGCGCACTCGCTCATGGCTGGGCAGAACGATAATGATGGCTATCGCCGCCGCCGATGCGGCCAAAAAGAAGGGGAGCGCATAGCCGCCGATCTCGTTGAGCGAGCCGGTGACGCCGGTCGCCAGCACGCGTCCCACCGATCCCACCAGGGTGAGCAATGAGCTGGCCTTGACCGCATCTTCGGCGGGGTAGAGGCTGCTAAAAAGAGCCACCAGCGGCACCCACGTCCCCGCCGCCAGCCCGGTGATGGCGCGCCCGACCAACAGACCATTTACCTGGTCCGATACGCCCATCACATAGGCGCCCAGCCCGGCCAGGGCAAAGCCGACGATGATAAACGGCTTGCGTCGCCCTACCCAGTCGGCAGCAATGCCCAGCGGCAGACGAACAACCGCCTGCCATAGACCGTACATGGAAAGCACCACGCCTACCAGGGCCAGGTTATCGCTCTTGCTCTCGACATAGGTCGGCAGGGTGGGCACATAGAGATAGAGGGCGATCCAATACAAAAAGACGGCGCTTATATAGAGTATGATCATCGCCTTGCGGCTGCTGACCCGAGGCTCGACGAGTTTGGCTTGCGAAGTCACGCTATTCACCAGATATGCACTCCTCGCTAGCGTACGAGCCAGGCGCCGTCCACGACCAGCACCATGCCATGGCAATAGTCGCTGGCCTCCGACGCCAAAAAGACCGTGGCCCCTTTCATGTCCTCGGGCAAGCCCCAGCGCCCGGCGGGGATGCGGCTGAGGATCGCCGGGCCGCGCTCGGGATTGTTCGCCAGCGGCTCGGTCATGTCGGTCAGCATATAGCCTGGGGCGATGGCGTTGACGTTGATCTTTTTGCCGGCCAGCTCGTTGGCCATGGCGCGGGTGATGCCCAGAATGCCATGTTTGGAGGCGGTATAGGGCGGTACGGTGATGCCCCCCTGGAAGGAGAGCGCCGAGGCGACGTTGATGATCTTGCCGCCGCCGTGCTCGCTCATGTGCCGCGCCGCTGCCTGAGACAGAAACATGGCCGTCTTGAGATTGACCTGGATCACCATGTCCCAATCGTCCTCGGGGAACTCGAGCACCGGATGGCGCGCCTGGGCGCCGGCCGCGTTCACCAGAATGTCCAGGCGACCGAAATGATCGACGGCACTCTGGATCAGCCCCTGGAGGTCCGCCACGCTGGCCTCGGCCAGATCGCAGGGCAGATGCAGGAAACGGCGGCCGACGGACTCGACCTCAGCGGCACTCTGTGCGCAGGAGCCACGGGAGACGCCGACGATGTCGGCACCAGCCTCGGCCAGACCGATGGCCATGCCACGCCCCAGCCCCCGACTGGCTCCGGTGACGAGCGCCACACGATCGGAAAGGTCAAACTTGTTCAGAATCATGCCAGCTCCTTTTCTAGAGTGGTTGCTGTATCATCGTCCGCCGCGCCAACTCGAACAAGAGCTTGTCAGCCGGAAGGCCCGGATGTGTTAGGGTGATGGCTGAGCGGACGCCGCAAAGGTTGAGGAAGGACCAGCGCCTGAGGCTAGTTCTTTTTGCGCTGCGCGTCGCGTCCCAAAATGACAAGGATATCGATATCGGGTTCCACAGGGGGCGCCTTGCGTATATTGTCGCGTCCGACGCCCAATTGAGCGGCCAGCATATCCACGGTGTAGGGCACATCGGTATACTGGATGATGGTTGTTTCGGCGTGATCAAAGCGGTCGGCATTGTCATAACGAACAACGTTCAGGTCTGCATCGCGCAGCGCCTCTGCGATTTGTTGTGCCAGCCCCTCGTCTAACGTGCCATTCTCCAATGCAATGCGCGCGGCCTCACTGATGAGTTGCGCTCGCGCCAAGCTGGGGCTGGGTGCGGTCTCGGGCACCGGCGCGGGAAAGAGATCGTCCACCAACGCCTGCACCTTGTCCCAATGGGCTACCTCGACCATGGCCCCAGAGTGCCGGACGACGGTCGTGGTCATGGAGCTGTCGATGACCCCGTAGCGAATGTCCTCGCGTCGAATCCGTTTGGCAATGTCGGCCAGAGCCATCATTTCGTCCAGGCTCAGGTCGGTCTTGATAGATTCACCTGCTAGTTCCAGCAACTTGGGGATGCGTGTGATGGGAATATCCAGGCTGAGCGCCTTGTCGCGGGCAGCTAGGAGTACGGCTTGCTGGCGAACCATACGGTCAAAATCGTTTCGGCCATGCCGCGAACGGGCATATTGTAGCGCTGTCTTGCCATCCATCGTTTGAATACCGGCGGGGATGTCGACGACCATGGTCCCATAGTTCTCGTCGGGATACGTCTCATCATAGATGCGCTCTTGCACATCGATGGTTAGGCCCCCAATGGCATCGACCATCTGCTCAAAGCCGGTAAAGTTGATGCGCACATAATAGTGAACCGGCACGCCCAACGCATACCAGACGGTGCGTTTGGCCAGGGCTACGCCGCCGCCGGGATAGTCCCTGGCGTCGCCCAGGGAATGGGCGGTGTTGATGCGGTTCTCGCCAAAGCCGGGTATGGTGACCCACAAGTCTCGTGGAATGGAGAGCATGGATGCCGAGTTGGTAGCCGGATCGACGGAGAGAAGAATGATCGTATCGGTGCGATAGGGGCCGGGATCGTGCTGACGCTGGTCGATGCCGAGCAGGAGGATATTCACCCGCTCCTTGCGACCCACAATGTCGTCCAAAAACTGGGGCTCTGAGCGGCCAGGAATGATGGCCGGCCGAGGGATGACGACGTTCTCAACAAAAGGCGCCTCGGCATAACCAACCAGGGCGCGAAATGTTGCAAAGAATGAATAACCTGAGTACAGAGCTCCAAAAAGCACAAGTACGGTAAGAAAGCTAAACACGGCCTTTTTGAGGCCATAGCCGTGTGTTGTGTCTGACATACCTTCGCTTCCTTCTCGTCATCAAAGCGCAATATTGCGATTATAGCATAGGCAGAGAGGTGCGCCAAGAATCGTGAACGTGGGCCCTTTCTTGACCGCATAGCCCTTGCCGAGTACCATCGCCCTTGCCCACTCTGCCGAGCGGGCCGCGCCAGGGAACA